>CALLIQ010000533.1 GCA_938008925.1 uncultured Acidimicrobiales bacterium | reverse complement strand
AAGAAGGCCGCGATGTCGGTCGGGTCGGTGCCGTAGATGTCGGATCCGCCGAGACCGTGCTCGAACACGACGATCGGCGTGCACCGTTTGATCGTCGCCCGGCCGCCCTGCAACACGCCGAGCTCGGCGCCTTCCACGTCGATCTTGATGAGCTTGGGTGACCGTTCGCCGACGATGTCGTCGAGCGTCGCCGTCGGGACCGAGATGAGCTCGACGGTCTCGTCTGGGCGGTCGTAGCGCCGCTCCTTCAGTCCGCTGTAGCCGGGGTTCGACACCACGTGATGGAACTCGAGGTCGCCGGACGGCTCGGCCAGCAGGGCCTTGCGATGGAATTCGACGCCTGACCCTGCGTACGTCGCGACCAGTGCGTCGAACAGATGGGGGAGCGGCTCGAAGGCGATGTGAGCCGTTCCCGGCGATGCCTCGATCATGGAGTCGAGAATCGCTCCTTCGTGGCAGCCGACATCGACCGCGAGGTCGCCGGCGCCGAGGACTCGCTTGATGACCACCTCGGTCTGGAGGTCGTAGCGATGATTCTTGTCCGGGCCGTTGAAGACCGAGATGAGCTGTTCGGCCGCGGTCGGGCCACCCGAGACGTTGTGCACTGCCGACCCGAGATTCGACGACAACCCGGGAGCCTTGTCCGCGGCGATGGCCTTGCCCTTGTCTCTGGCGGTGCGGGCCGTCGTGGTGGCGCGGGCGATCATGGAACGGGCTATCGACGTCACCCGCGCAGGATACGGCAAGTACCGTCGCTGGAATGGGAACCGACGAAGCTGCACCCGAGCAGGCCAAGGCGATCATCGATGAGGCCGAGCGAGTCGCCGTGCTCACCGGTGCCGGGATTTCGACCGATTCGCGCATCCCCGACTTCCGGGGCCCGCAGGGCGTGTGGACCAAGAATCCGAAGGCCGAGAAGATGGCCACCATCCAGCATTACGTCGCCGAACGAGACGTCCGAGTGCGAGCGTGGCGGAGTCGCCTCGACTCGCCGGTGTGGAGCGCGGAACCCAATGATGGTCACCGGGCCCTCGTCGAGCTGGAACGACGTCGCAAACTCGGGCTCCTCATCACGCAGAACATCGATGGTCTCCACCATGCCGCCGGGTCCGATCCCGACCGAATCGTCGAGGTGCACGGATCGATCCGTGAGGTCGTGTGCCTGAGTTGCGACTTCCGTGCGCCGATGCAGGTCGCCCTCGATCGCGTGCGCGGCGGCGAGGAAGACCCGGATTGTCCGTTGTGTAACGGCATGTTGAAGTCGGCGACGATCAGTTTCGGACAGAGCCTGATCGAGGACGACCTCCGACGAGCGGACTCCGGTGCGCGATCGTGCGACGTCATGCTGTGCATCGGGTCGACGCTCGCGGTCTACCCGATCGCCAACGTCGTGCCGGTCGCGAAGTCCGAGGGGGCACGCATCGTGATCGTGAACGGCGAGGCGACCGAGATGGATCATCTCGCAGACGTCGTCGTCCGAGGCTAGATCTCCGAGGTCCTGCCGGGGATGCTCGCCGGCGAGCCACGAACGGCGTGACCTTCTTCGAATCGCTGGCGAAGCCCGATTGGATTCCGCCGGATTGGGCCTTCCCGGCAGCGTGGTTCACGCTGTGGGCGATGCAGGCCACCGCGCTGGTGATCCTCGCCGGCTCCGACAGGGCCGGGCGAAGTCTCGCGCTCGCCCTGCTGGCGGCGCAGTTCGTCGCGTCCATCGCCTGGCAGAGCGTGGTCTTCGGCCCCGGGAGGCTCGCGTTGGCGGCGTGGTGGCTCGTCCTCGTGCTGATCCTCGTCGTCGCGGCGACGATCGCCGCGCTGCGAACCGAGACGATCGCCGGCCTGTTGATCGCTCCGACGATCATCTGGGTGTCGGTGGCGACCGCGCTTGGGTTCTCGCTGCTCCGCCTCAACCCGGGTGCGTGAACGGCGCCCGCTCAGAACGAGGCTCGGCTCGGGGACTCAGTTCGGCGTGATCGAGCCGAGGATCGAGAGGGCGATGAGGATCGCCGGCGGTCCGAGGATCACGCCGATGATCGGCAGCGCTCGCTGGCCAGCCGGGATGAGCGCACGACCGATGAGCACTGCCGCGATCACGTAGAACAGGGCGCCGGCCGCCAGTCCGATGAACACGCCGAGGGCCAATGCGGCCAGCCCCGACCACGGATCGGACGACGACGTGTCGCCCGAGGCCAACATCGCCGTCGCGCCGAAGCTGGTTGCGACGGTGACGATGACCGACACGATCGTGGCCAGTAGCCACGTGGCCAGCGACAGGCCGAAGAGCTGCCCACCCGTCTTGCGGGTGCCGGCGTGTGCGTGCCCGGCCGGCGCGGTCATCATCTGCGGAGGCATGACTTGCTGCGGTGCTGTGTGTTGGGGCGCAGCGTGTTGGGGCGCTGCGTGTTGGGGTGCGGCGTGTTGGGGCGCGGCGTATTGCGGCGCTGCGTGTTGGGGCGCGGTCGTCGGCGGTTGACGAGGTGGTTCGGGGGCGCCGGGCGGGTGGGGGTGCACCGGGGAAGTGTCGCATGGGAATGCGGGGCGATGTGGCGTGGTTGGTACCTTCTGATTCCCGACCAACCAGATAGGGTTTTCCTCCATGGCATCGTTTCGTGAGTTGTTGGCCGCCACCAAGGCGGAGATTCGTGAGGTCGACACCGACGGTGGCGCGACCGCGCTCGCCGCTGGCGCGACGCTCGTCGATGTGCGCGAACCCGACGAGACCGCCCAGGGCGTGGTCCCCGGCTCGGTGACGATCGTCCGAGGCAATCTCGAGGCCCAGATCGAGAACCGCGTGCCAGACAAGTCGACGCCCCTCGTCGTGATGTGCGCCGGTGGCGTTCGCTCTGCATTCGCGGCCAAGAGTCTCGCTGAGCTCGGCTACACCGACGTCGTCTCGATGGACGGTGGCTTCAACAAGTGGAAGGACGAGGGACGCGAGTGGGCGGCTCCCCAGACCCTCGACGGAGCGCAACGCAACCGCTACAGCCGCCACCTCCTCCTCCCCGAGGTCGGCGAGGAAGGTCAGCTCAAGCTGCTCGACGCGAAGGTGTTGCTGCTCGGCGCCGGCGGTCTCGGCTCGCCGGCTGCCCTGTATCTGGCAGCCGCTGGTGTCGGCACGATCGGCATCGTCGACATGGACGTGGTCGACGAGTCGAACCTGCAGCGCCAGATCCTCCACAATCTCGATCGGGTGGGGGAGCGGAAGGTCGACTCGGCCAAGAAAACGCTCACCGCCATGAACCCCGATCTCGAGGTCATCACCTACGACGAGCGCCTCGGAGCGAACAACATCCTCGAGATCCTCGAGGGCTACGACGTCGTCATCGACGGTGCCGACAACTTCCCGAGCCGCTACATCCTCAACGACGCATCGGTGAAGCTGGGAATCCCGGTGGTCCACGGCTCGATCTTCCGATTCGAAGGCCAGATCACGGTCTTCGACCCGCTCGACGGTCCGACCTACCGCGACCTGCTCCCCGAGCCGCCTCCGCCAGAGCTCGCTCCGAGCTGTGCCGAAGCGGGCGTGCTCGGCGTGTTGCCGGGCATCGTCGGGTCGATTCAGGCCCTCGAAGCGATCAAGCTCATCCTCGGTCTCGGCGACTCACTCAAGGGTCGACTCGTGGCCTTCGACGCACTCGAGATGTCGTTCCGGGAGTACAAGATCCCCGTCGACCCCGCCAACGAGGTCACCCACGCCAACCGCGATCGGTTCGACGTCGTCGAGCTCGACGGGTTGTGCATGCCGGCGTTCACCGCCAACGTCGGCTGATGGGTCGCCCGACTCAGCTGGCCTGACGATCATGGGGCGAGTCGGGGCAGTACGATGCCCCGGTCCTCGTCGCCGTCCCGTTTCGGTCGAGGGCGTCCGCGCCCATGATCAGCACTCGTCTCCCGACCCGTCGCCCTCGCCGCCGCGCCACCGCTCTGTTGGTGGCGTTCATCGCCTTCGTCGCGACCCAAGCGGCGATCCCGATCGGGACCGGCTCGGCCGAGGTGCCCGAGAGCCGGCTGGAGGTCGAGCGCACCGATCTCGACCTGAATGAAGACTGGACGGGCGACGCCGAGCTCGTCGACGCGCTGCTGACCGATCCACACGCCGATCACGAACACGCCGGTGACGGCGTCGATGGGCCCGAGATCAATGGGCTCGAGCCCGACACCGGTTCCGACGCAGAGGCAGACGCAGACGCAGACGCCGGAGCGCTCGCGACGCTGGCGACGCCGACGAGCGGCGCCTCGCTGCAGTTCGGCGACGGCGCGTCGATGATCATCATCGAAGCGGCCGACGATCGAGGCCTCGGTTCGATCGCAATGCGAAGCCGGAACGGCGGCGACTGGTCGCCGTGGACGACCCTCGATGGCCATGATGCCGACGCACCCGACGGCGTTGCCGGTGAAGAGGGTTCGATCGAGACCGTGAGTGCGGTCGGTCCCATCTGGGTCGGCGACGACGCCGAGGTGGTCGAGATCGCCGTCCTCGGCCAGGAGCGCTCGATCGTGGTCGAGGCGTTGACGCCCCAACCGCTCAGTTCCACCGACTCAGACGCTGTCGCCGACGTGCGCGACGGCGATCCGGCCGCTGCCCAGCCGCTGATTCCGTCGATCATCCCCCGATCGAGCTGGACCGACGCCGGCTGGGCGTACGGCAACGAGACCTGCGAGAACGGGCCGACCTACGCCCGCAATCTCGAGGCGATGGTCGTGCACCACACGGTGACCACCAACTCCTATGGCGCAGATTCCGTCGCCGGAATCATCGAGGGCATCCGTCGCTTCCACGTCAACACGCGCGGCTGGTGCGACATCGCCTACAACTTCGTCGTCGATCGCTTCGGGCGGATCTGGGAAGCCCGCATGGGTGGGATCGACGAACCGGTGATCGGTGGTCACACGCGGGGATTCAACACCGCGACCTCCGGGATCGCCGTGCTCGGCACGCACACCTCGACCGCCGCCCCGCAGGTCGTGCTCGACGCCATCGCCGCCCTCGCCGACTGGAAGCTCGGTCTCTACGGTGCCGACCCGCTCGGCACGGTCTGGCTCAAGAGTCGCACGGGGTCGACCGGACCGCTCCGCTATCCGAACGGGACATGGGTCGAGTCGCCGCGCCTCGTCGGCCATCGCGAGCTCGTGCTCACGTCGTGCCCCGGCAACGGCCTGCATCCGAACATCCCCGCGCTGCGTACTCGGATCGCGGCAACCGTCGACGACGCCCCGTACGAATTCGCGTCCCGAGCGCCGCTCGACTCCGGGCCAGCGCTCTTCGTCGTCGACACGATCGGCGGCATCAGACCCGCCGGAGCAGCCGACACGCCGTCGCCAAACGCTGCAGTGCTCGCGTCGGGAACGGCGATCGCGGTCGACGGGGGAGCGGTCGACGGGGCGGCGGGACGAGGGTTCGTGCTCTCGTCGACCGGTGCGGTCACCGGGTTCGGCGGAGCGTCATCACCTGGATCGAATCCGGCCGGGGGAGCGACGGCGGTCGACCTCGTCGCAACCGACGATGGGTCGAGCGGCTGGGTTCTCGACAGCGGCGGAACGTTGCACGGATTCAACGGCGCGTCAGATCGCACCTCGTCCGCAGGATCGACGGCCATCGCCGCAGCACTCGACGACAGCGGCTCCGGTTACGTCCTCGACGGTTCGGGTGGGCTCCACGCGGTCGGCGACGCGCCAGCCCGATCGATCGGCGCATCGGTTGCCGCGGTGGATGTGGCCGTCCGCTCGGACGGCACGAGTGGCTGGGTGCTCGATGTCTCCGGACGTCTCCATCCGTTCGGCGATGCTCCGGCGGACCAATCGGCGCTCGCCGACGCGGCCGGCTCGCGAGCTCGGGCCGTCTTGGCCGACCCGACCGACCGGGGTGGCTGGGTGCTCGACAGCGAAGGTCGCCTCCACAGCTTCGGACAACCGAGAGACGTGCAGCCGCTCACGACCACCGTCGGCAATCCCACAATCGTCGACGCCGGATTGTGGTGGCACCTGCCCACGGATCTCGATCAGACCGAGGATGCCGCCTATACGAGCGGGCTGATCGAGCTGTTCCTCGGACGAACCGGCTCGCTCGTCGAGCTCGATTATTGGAGCTGGCGGATCCACTACGAGAGCCGAGAGGATGTCGCCGAAGGATTTGCGAACTCCGAGGAGTGGGCGGGCGTGATCGTCGACGACATCTACGTCGATGTACTCGGGCGCCCACC
>CALLIQ010000532.1 GCA_938008925.1 uncultured Acidimicrobiales bacterium | reverse complement strand
GCTCGACTCCGTGGGCCGTACGGCCCACGGCCGTGCCGATGGCCGGTGAACGAGGCCGGTGAACGAGGCGGTGGGATCAGCCGGCGGCGAGCGACGCAGCGACGCGACCTGCCGTCTCGATGGTGCGATCGATGTCGGCGTCGCTGTGAGCGAGGCTCGGGAAGATCGCTTCGTAGGGGCCCGGGGCGAAGGCGATGCCCTCGGCCAACATGGCGTGGAAGAACGACGGGTACAGGCCGGTGTCGGCCGCTGCCTTGGCGTCGTCGTAGTCGCGGACGGGTTCGTCGGTGAAGAACAGGCCGACGAGGGGTCCGACCTGGGGAACCTGGACGGCGAGCCCGGCGCTGGTCATCGCATCGGCGAGACCGGCCGCGAGTCGAGCGGCGGTTGCGGTCAGCGCTTCGTAGCGGTCATCGTCGAGCTGGCCGAGCACGGCGAGGCCCGCGGCTGTCGCCAGCGGGGTCCCGGACAGCGTGCCGCCCTGGTAGACGGGTCCGAGCGGGGCGACGTTGGCCATCACCTCTCTCGATCCGCCGAACAGACCCACGGGGAGGCCGCCGCCGATCACCTTGCCGAACGCCCACACGTCGGGCTGGACACCGCTCCATGCGGTCGCGCCGCCGCGCCCGAGACGGAAGCCGGTGATGACCTCGTCGAACAACAACAGAGCCCCGACCCGGTCGCACTCATCACGACACGCCTGGAGGAAGCCGGGTTCGGGCTCGACGAGGCCCATGTTGGCGGCCACGGGTTCGATGGCGAGGACCGCCGTCTCGTCGTCGAGCGTCGGGACGACGTTGTACGGCACGACGACCGTGTCGGCGACCGCGGCGGGCGGAACGCCCGCCGAGCCGACCAGTCCTTGATTGGCGACGCCGGAACCGCCGGCGGCGAGGAGCGAGTCGGTGTGGCCGTGATAGCAACCGGCGAACTTCACGACCTTGTTGCGTCCAGTGGCGCCTCGGGCGAGCCGAATCGCCGACATGGCTGCCTCGGTCCCCGACGAGGTCATGCGCACCATCTCGAGACCAGGCACCCACGAGCAGACCAACTCGGCCAGCTCGACCTCGGACCGCGTCGGCGCGCCGAAGGTCGTTCCGTCGGTAGCGGCCCGCTGGACCGCATCGATCGCGACCGGATCGGCGTGGCCGAGGATCGACGCCCCGTAGCTCTGCACGTAGTCGAGGTACTCGTTCCCCTCGGCATCCCAGACACGGGAACCCTTGGCCCGCTCGACGAAATAGGGCGTGCCGCCGACGGAGAGGAACGCCCGGACCGGCGAGTTCACGCCTCCGGGAAGAACGGCCTTGGCTCGATCGAACAGCTCGTGATTCGTCACCTCACGAGTGTTGCACCGGGACGTCGCAAAACCCCCGTCCAGCCGACTCCGGTTCAGACGCCGTCGACGAGCACGGTGGTGTTCGCCGCGATCATCAGCGCAAACGAGAGACGGTCGGCCTCGTCACGAACCAGATCGGGGATCGTGGTGGTGACGCCGACGTTGGCCGTGTCGACGTTGATCGACGCGAGACCGAGCCGACGCTGGAAGAACGTCGAGGTGACCGACACCGACTGCACCTTCTCGAGCCGGACGAGCAGCAGCCGTTCGTCGAACAGTCCACGTCGGACCAGCAGGTGATCGCTCCCGAGCGCCCATCCGTCGACCCGAAACGAGCGCTTCGCAAGCATCCAGGCTGCCATCACGACCATCGGCATCATCATGACGGTCATCATTCGCATGATCGCCGAGTCGAGGACGAGCAAGAGTCCAGCCAGGGCGACGACGGGAAGCGCCGAGCCACGAACGGTCCGACGGCGGATCGTGACCTTGCTGACGTCGACGAGCGACTCCTCATCGAGCTCGGTGGCGAGACCGAGCGTGGCGAAACGATCTCGCCAGCTGTCGAGCGGGACGACCGGGGCGCACAGGTCGAACTGACCGTTTGCCGACTCGGTGACGTCGGCCGTGGCGACCGCGAGCGTCTCGAAACCGAACCGGCGCCGGAACCATGGCCGTCGGACATCGCCGAGCTGGATGCGCTCGAGCCGGGCCCACTTCTCGCGGGTCGAGAACATCCCGTGTTGGACGCGCACGCGGTCGCCGTCGGTCGTCGCGGCGAAACCGAAGAGGTCGAGCACGAGGACGATCGGGGCGACGACGCCGATGAGGAACAAGAAGCCGAAGAACTGGTCGAGCACGATCAGCGAAGCAATCGACACCACGGCGAAGACCAGGCCAGCGCCAACCGCATTCGATGTGAGCGCGAAGCGAATGAATTCGCTGTTCGTGAGCGTGTACCAGGGCTCCAAGGCGCGAGGCGCCTCGAGCTGCATCGGCGGGCCGGCGACACCGTCGCGACCGAGCGGCGGCGTCGAGGTGGCCACACCAGCATCGATGGGCCGAGCATCGCTGGACCCGGCGTCGCTGGACCCGACACCGATGGACCCGACACCGATGGACCCGACGCCGATGGGCCCGGCGTCGTTGGACCCGTCGGGCTCGATGACCGACCCTGCGGGTCGGACCGTTGCGGTGAGGTCGGCGCTCAGCTGACGAGCGACGCTCTTCGACACGACCGAGAGCTCGATCTCGCCCTCGCTGCCAGCGGAGGAGACGGTGAGGGTCTGCATCGAGAAGATCCGAGCGACGAGGTCGGCACCGATCGTGACGTTCTGAATTCGGTTGCGGGGCAACACGGTTCGACTCCGGAAGATCACACCGCGACGGAACATCACGACCTGATCGGTGACGGCGTAGCGAGTGGCCAGGTATCGGATGAAGCCGAACCCGAGGAAGACCACGGCGAGGATGTCTTCGACCCCGAGCGAGAAGCCGAGAAACTCTGGGCCGACGTCGAAGTCTCCGACGCCCCGCGACACCACCAGCGCAGCCACGAAGTTCCACAGCAGCGACAACAGCTCACGGATCACGGTGACCGGGTGCAGCCGATGCCACTCGATCTCTCCGGCCGGCTCGTCAGGGGTCAGCCCGGCCGACGCAGCAGCGCGGGGCTCATCCATGGCCGACGAGTTCCTGGCGCAACTCCTCCGCCGCCGCGATCTCGAGGTGTGGAATGTCGACGTTCGGGGTGCGAGCGCCAGCGGTGTGAACGGTGAGCGACGTCAACCCGAGCGTTCGTTGAATCGGGCCCTGCTCGGTCGACACGTGCTGGATGCGCGTGCGCGGCACGAACGCCGAACGGCTGATCACGACGCCGTGATCGACCCGCAGACGCTCAGGGTCGAGATCGACGCGCCACGACCGGTACACCCGCCCGGCCCACCACCAACCAAAGCTGGCGACGAAGAGACCGACCACGATGGCGATCACGACCGGTGGCAAGCCAGGCGACGCATCCGCGGCCAAGCGGATCGCGATGTCGGCACCGGCCAGGATGAGAAAGAGCGCGACGGCGGCGATGAGCCAACCGAGTCGCATGACCCGGAGCGCCGCTGGAGGAAGGCTCACCCGGCGAGCAGTTCGCTCGCTTCGAGTGCGAGGTAGGTGAGGATCATGTCGGCACCGGCCCGCTTGATCGACGTCAGTACTTCGATGGTGGCGGCGTCGCCGTCGATCCAGCCGTTGGCCGCCGCGGCCTTCAGCATCGCGTACTCGCCACTGACGTGATAGGCCGCCACCGGCACGTCGACGTCGTCGCGGACCTGGCGGACGATGTCGAGGTACGGCAGCGCCGGCTTCACCATGACCATGTCGGCGCCCTCGTCGAGATCGAGGCGGACCTCGGCGAGCGCCTCTCGGGCATTGCGGTAGTCCTGCTGGTAGCCCTTCCGATCGCCACCGTCAGCGATCGTGACGTCGACCGCGTCACGGAACGGGCCGTACATCGAACTCGCGTACTTCGCTGCGTAGGCGAGGATGGCCCGCTCCGGGAACCCCGCGTCGTCGAGCGCGGCGCGGATGGCGGCGACTTGGCCGTCCATCATCCCCGACGGCGCGACGATGTCGGCACCCGCGGTGACCTGGGCGACGGCGGCCTTGCGATACAGCTCGAGCGTCGCGTCGTTGTCGACGTCGCCACGCTCGTCGACGATCCCACAGTGCCCGTGCGACGTGTACTCGTCGACGCACAGGTCGGCGATGGCTACGACCTGGTCGCCGAAGCGATCTCGGAGCGCCGCCAACGCGACCTGCACCACGCCGTCGGGGTTCCACGCCTCGGACCCTTCCGGATCCTTGTTGAGCGGTACGCCGAACAGCATCACGGCAGGAACACCCAGATCGACCGCTCGAGCAACCTCGTCGACCAGCGACGCCGTGGTGTGCTGAACCACGCCGGGGAGCGATTCGATGGGAACGGGCGCATCGATTCCCTCCCGCACGAACAGCGGCAGGATGAAGTCGTTCGGCGTGAGCGTGGTCTCGGCGACCATGGCCCGGATGGCCGGTGTCCGGCGAAGGCGGCGTAGGCGCCGGTCGGGGAACGTCATGCTGAGAGGCTACGAGCTTGCGGGGTTCGTCGGGAAGGCGCGCCGCACGGAGGCGACCAGTCCGTCGTCATCGTGCGGGTCTGCCAGGTCGAGGACGTCGAGTCCTCGCCACTCGGCGCGGCGCTCCGTTCGCGGCCCGATGCAGATGCCGGGCGGGATGGTCCGTCCGTCTGCGAGCTCGACGAGGCGATCGACAACCGATGGAGCCGTGAGCAACACGACGTCGGCCCCGAGCGCCATCGACACCACGTCGTCGGAGTGGGTGGGCACCGCCGTCGCGTAGGCGTCCACTCGTTCGCAGTCGATCCCCCGTCCATCGAGCCCGGCGATGAGATCGTCATTCGCGAGTACGCCGAGCGGCGCCAGTACTCGATCGGTGCTGGCCACGGGGATGGTTGCGGCCAGATCGGCAGCGGTGGCCTCCGGGGCGACGTGATCGGCCGGATACCCGGCCGCATCGAGCGCGCGGGCCGTCGCCGACCCGACCGCGGCAAACCGAGTTCCCGACGGGGGCTGCTCGAGCGCAGCGAAGTACGCGGCGACGGCATTGGTCGATGTGAAGGCCACCCAGCCGAACCGGCCCGGCTCGTTGGCGGCGACCGCCAGGGCGATGCCGCGGTCGGGGGGTGGGACGATCTCGAGGAGCGGCAGCGACACGACGTCGTAGCCGCTTGCGATCAGGGTCGAGACGAGAGGTCCGGCCTGGGCCTCGGCCCGGCAGACGGTCACGCTCGGCACGTCAGAGCCCGACGTCGGCTCGGAGCTGTCGAGCGACGTCGGCTCCGAGCGCGTTGCCATTCGCTCCGCTGCGGACGAGGTGAGCGACGGTGCGTTCGTCCTCCGACGAGAGAATCGCTGAGAGCGTCACGGTGTCGGACTCGACGTCGAGCGTGGCGAACGCACCGGCGGGTATTTCGCAGTCGCCGCCGAGCTCGACGAGGAACGCCCGCTCCGCATCGAGACAACGATGGGTGTCGGCGTGGTCAAGGGGTGCGAGCGAGTCGATGAGCGAGGTGTCGTCCGCTCGGCATTCGATGGCCAGCGTTCCTTGACCGACCTGGGGCACCATCGTGTCGACCGAGAGCACGTCGACGACGTCGGGCGCGAGCCCGAGCCGGGCCAGCGCCGCGTTCGCCATGACGATGGCGTCGTAGTCGGCGGCCTTCGTCAGACGGGTCGCGATGTTCCCGCGAAGACCGTCGAAGCTGGCGCCCTCGACGCGAGCGGCGAGCTGAACTCGCCGTCGATTCGAACCGGTCGCGATGCGCGCCTCGCTCCCCCGCTCGATCAGCCGTTCGAGCGTCGAGCCGATCAGCACGTCGCGGGGATCACCGCGCTCGGGCACCGCCGCGATCGTGAGCCCGTCGGGGGTCAGGGCCTGGAGATCCTTGGCCGAGTGAACCGCGAGGTCGGCTTCACCGGCGAGGACGAGCTGCTGGACTTCCTTGCTGAACGCGCCCTTGCCGCCGAGTTCGCTGATCGGGACGTCGAGGCGCTTGTCGGCGAAGGTCGCCATCGTCACGAACGTCACGGAGCGCCCGGGGTGGGCGTTGGTAAACGCGGCAGCGACGGTCTCCGCCTGCCACATCGCCAGGGGGCTGTCCCGCGTCGCGATCCGGAGCGGGCCGCCGCTCACGTGAGGTCGAAGAGCTCGCGGAGGGCTTCTGCCAGCCGATCGCCGCGGGCGGTGCCAGCAGCGTCGCGCAAGTGGCTCGAGGGCTCGTGGAGGATCTTCGACACGATCGCCTTGGTGACCGCTTCGACCGCCTCACGGCTCTCCATGTCGAGCGAGGCGAGCTTGTTCGAGTGACGATCGATTTCGTCGGTTCGAATCGCGTCGGCCCAGCGGTACATCGAGCCGAGGAGCGGTGAGAGCTCACGAGCGGTGTTGGTCGCCCGATAGCGGTCGATCTCATCGTCGACGAGATGGCGAGCGGCGACCGCTTCACGCTGGCGTTCTTCGAGGCCACGGTTGGCGAAGGCTTGCAGGTCGCTCAGGACGAGGAGGCCGACGTCGTCGTGGCCGAGCACGGCGGGGTCGACGTCGCGCGGGACGGCGAGATCGAGCATGAGCAGCCGATCGGAACGACCGGCCATCGCCGCATCGACGGCATCGGCTGAGATCACGATGCTCGGAGCACCGGTGGCCGAGATCACGATGTCGACATTGGCGAGCTCGGCTTCGAACGAGTCGAATGCGACCGGCTGACCGCCGAGACTCTCGGCGATGTCGACCGCCTTGTCGTGCGTGCGGTTGGTGACGGTGAGCTCGATGTCGGCGTTGCGGGCCAGCGCATTTGCCACACCGGCGCCGACCTCGCCAGCGCCCACGAGCAGCACCCGCTTCCCAGCGAGGTCACCGATGCGCTCTTCGACGAGGCTCACGGCGGCATGGGAGATCGAGGCCGTTCGTCGACCGATGGCGGTGTCGGTCCGCACACGCTTGCCGCACTTGATGGCGTGGGAGAAGAGCGGCTCGAGCAGCACCGAGGCGGCGCCTTCGAGGCGGGCGGTGTCCCAGGCGGTTCGGATCTGGCCGAGGATCTCGTGTTCGCCGAGCACGGCCGAGTCGAGCCCCGCGGTGACGGTGAAGAGGTGACGCACCGCCTCGTCGTGGGAGTAGACGTAGAGATGGTCGGCGAAGTCGGAGGAATCGACACCGGTGAGAACGGCGAGCGCATCGCGCAGCTGCTCGTAGCCGTCGTGGAATCGCTCCACGTGGGCGTAGACCTCGACCCGGTTGCAGGTGGAGACGAGCACCGCCTCGTTGACGTGTTCACCCGAGGTGAGCTCCGCAAGGGCCTTTGGGACCAGATCAGCCGACAGCGACATGCGCTCGAGAACATCGAGCGGTGCTGATCGGTGATTGAGGCCGAGGGCGACGAGCATCATGAAGAGGGGACTCCGAAGGCATCGACGGTGATGCCGTTGGGTTCGAGGGAGGGGGTCGAATCATCAAACCAGCGAGTGGCCGGGAAACATCCCCATTGTCGCTTGAATTCGTCGTGTTGAGCGAACCTGGCGAGCGTTGAATCGGTCACGTGGTCGTCTCCAGCGGCAGACCAGTTCCAGAGCGGGCTGCGGTGCTTCGCTGCTGGTAAAAGCTGAGGATCTGGAGCTCGGTGGCGAGGTCGACCCCGCGGACTTGGACGTCGGCGTCGACGGAGATCGCCTCCGGTGTGAAGTTCAGCAGCGACGTGACACCGCTCTCGACCAGCACGTCGGCGGCTTGTTGGGCCGATGCCGATGGGGTGGCCAAGACACCGACGGCGATCGCTTCTCGCTCGACGATGGCCGGAAGATCGCGGACGTGTTCGATCACCACACCGGCGAGTTCGGTGCCGAGCAGGGCGTCGTCGACATCGACGAGGGCCCGAACCGGGAAGCCCCTCGACGTGAGGCCGTCGTAGTTGGCGAGCGCTCGACCGAGGTTGCCGACCCCGACGATCACGACCGGCCACTCCTGATTGAGGCCGAGCACGACGCTGATCTCGTGCACGAGGTACTTGACGTCGTAGCCGACGCCGCGGGTGCCCGTGATGCCGATGCCGGCGAGGTCGCGCCGGACCGTCGCCGGGTTGACGCCCGACAGCTCGGCGAGCCGTTCTGACGACACCGACGCGTCGCCTTGCTCAGCGAGCTCGACCAGGTACTGGAGGAAGAGCGGGAGCCTGGCGACCGTCGCGTCGGAAACCGCTCCGATTGCGCGGTGGTCGTCGGAGGCGTTCACCGGCGGCAGGGTACGGATTCCACGCCCATTTCACAAATGCACGATCTCTGGGAGGCCACGACCGGTGGCCCGGGCAGCCCGCTCGGGCGGGGCCCGTCAGCGGAGCCGCTCAGCCGTCGCGTCGACCGAGATCGCGTCGCCGGATCTTGCCGACGGCCGTGGTGGGGATCGCATCGACGATCTCGACTCGCTTCGGCACCTTGTATCGAGCCAGCTGATCGATGCAACGGGCTCGCAGCGCGTCGGGATCAGGCGTGGCGCCATCGGCTGGAACCACGTAGGCGACCGGGCGTTCACCGGTGAGCGCATCGGGTTCGCCAACGACACCGGCGAGGGCAACGGTCGGATCCGCCGACAAGATCGTCTCGATCTCGATCGGATGCACGTTGAAACCGGACACGATGATGAGGTCTTTCAGGCGGTCGACGATGGCGAGGAAGCCGTGCTCGTCGACGAGGGCGACGTCGCCGGTCTTCAGCCAGCCGTCTGCGGTTCGGGTTCGCTCGGTCGCTTCGTCGTCGTTCCAGTAGCCGGGCGAGACCACGTCGCCGCTCACCAGCACCTCGCCCGTGTCTCCGATGAGGACGTCGTCACCGTTCTGGTCGACGAGCCGAACGGCGACGCCGGGGAAGACCTGGCCGACCGAACCGAGCGGCGCGTCGCAGTTCATCGCCGTCGAGACGATGCCGCACGTCTCCGTGAGCCCGTATCCCTCTCGAATGTCGACGCCGAGTCGAGCCTGGATGTCTTCGGCGACGGACGGGTCGAGCTTTGCTGCGCCGGACACCGCGAGCTGGATCGATGCGAGGTCGTCTCGCTGCACGCCTTCGTCGGCGAGGAGCACGTTCCACATCGTCGGCGGACCGACGAGGATCGACACATCGTGGTCGCGGATCAGCCCTGCGGTGCGTTCCGCGTCGAGGTGATCCTCGAGCACGATCGTCGATCCGATCCGCAACCCGAGATTGATGATCACGTTGAGACCGAAGACGTGGAACAACGGGATGACGGCGAGCGCGGTGTGCGGCACCGTCGCGAGATCGGGTTGCACCGTGCCAATCGACGCGAGACTCGCCAGGAAGTTGCCGTGCGTGAGGATGGCGGCGCGCGGCGTACCGGCCGTGCCAGAAGTGAAGAGCAGGGCCGCCGGATGGTCGTCGGGGACCTCGACCACCGGACGACCAGCGGATTCGCCGAGCTCGATCGAGTCGAGCGCCTCGATGAACCGTCCGGAGGCGACGAACTGGGCACCGATGGATGAGGCCGCGGACCCGTGGTCGACACAGCTGAGCCACGCCTCGCGTCCTCGTTCCCCCACGATCGCGGCCGTCGGTTCTGTTGCGAGCAGCTCTCGCTCGACCTCGGCGGGCGGTGAATCGGGATTGAGTGGCACCACCACGAAGCCTTCCGCCAGGCAGGCCAGATAGCCGATGACGAACACCTCGGTGTTGCCGGCCAGCAATGCCACGCGGTCGCCGATCGAAACACCTGCTGCGACGAGACCGACGCGCCATCGATCGACGCGCTCTCCGAGCTCGCCGTAGCTGGTCCGCCGACCATCGACGACGAGGGCCGTGCGATCGAGCGGTGGGGCGACGAATGCGGCTGCCAGATTCACTGCCGCAGTTCACCACAGCACCTGACGAATCGCACCCTGCACGGGTCGAGACGGCGGATTTCAGGGGTCGAACGGACCAAACGCGAGCCTGCTCGTACTGACACCGATTTGCCATCAAGCCCTTGAACAGTGCGATTTCGCACTGTTCAAGCGGTTTTCGGAGTCATCTTTCGCTCAAGCAATCCGGCGCCGTTGACGATCTCTCCAATCGTGCGAATCCGACCGATCCGGCAACGGACCGAATCGAATAGCGGCCTGCCGGACAGCCTCGTGAAGACACTCTCGGTGTCTCGTTTCTCTCGAGCTCGGGCCGCCCTCGGCCGTGACGGCGAGAGCCGTCCCGGGGTGGTTTTGGTTCTCGCCATGTTCCTCGCCCTGTCGTTCAACGCCGTCACCGCCGTGTCGCGCCCCGTGCAGCCGGCGGCCGCAGAGGAGATCACCGATGAAGCTCACTTCGTCGGCCTGATCAACGAGCTGCGCGCCGAGCAGGGTCTCACGCCCCTCCAGATCAACCCCGAGCTCACACGCGAGTCGCGAGAGTGGGCCGTGCAGCTGCGAGCCGACGACGAGCTCTCCCATGCCGCCGATCTGTCGGTTGGCATCACGACGGTGTGGCTGAAGCTCGGTGAGAACGTCGGCGTCGGCCCGGTCGACCGGATCGACGACCTCTTCGATGCGTTCGTCGCCAGCCCCGACCACCTCGCCAACCTGCTCGATCCAAGCTTCGAAGCCGTCGGGGTCGGTGTCGTCTACGACGACGACGGCCGCCTCTGGACCACCCACCGATTCATGGACATCGACAACACAGCCATCGACAACACCACCACCGACGACCCAGCCATCGACAACCCAGCCACCGACAACCCAGCCACCGATGACTCCGACACGTCGGTGATCGCATCGGGCGGGCCGGACGAACTCGCGGCCGTCGATCCGTCGCTCGACTCTCCGGTCGAGTCTGCTGTCGACTCTGCGGGGTCGATCAAGAACGCACCCAGGACCGAGCCGACGTCGCTCGCTGATTCCGGCACCACCGTCGACCTCGACGAAGACGACGCCAGCGACCTGTTCGACCTACTCGCCAGTTGAGCCCAGCGCCCGCGTCGTCAGCGGGCGAGAACGAACAGCTGGAGCACC
>CALLIQ010000531.1 GCA_938008925.1 uncultured Acidimicrobiales bacterium | reverse complement strand
CCACCCCGCACTCCACGGGCCGAGCCGTTCGGGTCTCGCCTTGCGGTTGGTGCTCGGCACGCCGACCGAGGAGATCGCACGCCTCTTCTTGGTCTCCAAGGCGACCATGGCCGCCAGGCTCACTCGGGCCAAGAAGAAGATCGTCGTCGCCGGGATCCCCATCGACCGACCGCTCGAAGAGGAGCTGCGCATCCGTCTCGACGAGGTGTGTCGCACGATCTACCTCGCCTTCACCGCCGGCTACACGCCGGGCACCGGGCCCGAGCTGTTGCGCGCCGACCTCGCCGGTGAGGCGGTCAGGCTCGCGGCCCTGCTCGAGACGCTCGAGCCCGAGGCGAGTCAGGTCCGAGCGTTGCATGCGCTGCTCGTGCTCCAGCACTGTCGGCGCGACGCGCGAGTCATCGACGGTCAGCTGGTCACCCTCGTCGATCAGGACCGCTCCCGTTGGCACACCAACGAAGCACAGCCGGCACTCGAGGCTGTCGCCGCGATCGCGCCGGGCACCGGGTACGGCGAGGAGCTCCGACTCCAGGCCCTCATCGCTGCGCACCACGTCGAAGCCGCCACGGCCGCAGACACCGACTGGCGAGCGATCGCCGGTCACTACGCAGCCCTCGAGGCCACCACCGGGTCCGCCGTGGTCCGCCTGAACCGAGCGGTGGCGGTTGCTGAGGTCGACGGTCCGACCGCCGGTTTGGCCGTTCTGGCAGAGCTGGACGATGCGCTCGGCAACGGTCACCGGCTGCACGCCGTTCGCGCCGACTTTCACCGGCGAGCTGGCGCCACAGCAGCGGCGAGGACGAGCTACGAACTCGCGATCGAGCGCTGCGGCAACGACGTCGAAACGGCCCACCTCCGGACGCAGCTCCTCGAACTCGACTGAGTCGAGCGCCACGCCGTCGCCTCCGTGCCCGATCGGGACCTCAACTAGCGTCGGCGCCGTCACGGTCGAACGACCGGCACAGGAGGAACCGACGTGAGCGAACAGACCGGAGCGATCGTGACCGGAGGAGCCCGCGGCCTCGGGTTGGCCATGGTGCGCGCACTGCTCGATCAGGGCATCGCCGACCGGGTCGACGTGTTCGACATCCTCGACGAGCCGATCGACGACGACCGCGTCACTCTGCATCAGTGCGACGTCACCGATGCCGAGTCGGTCCGAGCGGCCTACGAGGCGATCGGTTCTACACCGCACGTCTTGGTCAACAACGCGGGCGGCGATCCCGGCGCCGGGATCACGGCGCCGCACCCGTTCGAGGACCCCGACGGGTTCCGACGGATGGTCGATCTCAACTTCACGTCGGCCCACGTCGTCACGTCGGTGGTCGGGCCCCATCTGGCCGGAGGGGCAGCGATCTGTTCGACCGCGTCGATCGCCGGACAGATGGCATCGCCGCTGTTCGCCTACGGAGCGGCGAAGGCATCGTTGATCCACTGGACCAAGTCGATGGCGCGCGTCCTCGGGCCACGCGGCATCCGGATCAACGCCGTCGCCCCCGGCATCATCCGAACGATTCTGTGGGAACAGATGGAGCCCGACATCGATGCGTACAAGACCAATGTGGTCTCGCGCATTCCACTGCTCGAAGATCAGTCGCCCGAAGACATCGCCGATGCGGTGGCGTTCCTGTGCTCATCGCGGGCGCGCAGCATCACCGGGCAGGTCCTCGCCGTCGACGGGGGCATGACGGCGGGAACCCCGATCTTCGGCAGCTGGGAAACGCCGGACGGCGAGAGCTGGGAATCGCTCCCCCACTGACTCGCTCCCTCGCTGACGCAGCTCTGCGGTCCCGTCGGCGATGTCGTCGGCGATGTCGTCCGGCCCTCGCGCAACGCAGCGGTCGTCCGCCGAGCGTCAGACGCAGTCCAGGGGTCCGGCGACGCCGCGGTTGTAGTAGCCGAGGGCGGGAACAGCGGTGCTGGTGTTCGTCACGTTCTCTGGCGACTCCGCGAACATCAACAGCGCGTCACCGCGAGTTCGATCGCCACCCATCCACTCGGTCCAGTAGTCCAGGCCCTCCGCATCGCTGCCACGACCAAGTGTGTTGACATAGAGCTGGTTGACGTAGCTGCGGTCGGTGGGAGCCCCGTATCGACTCGTGAACTCATCGCTCGAAGCGAAGAAGGCCGCCATCGCCGGAAGGCTCCAACGACCCGACCGATACTCACCGAGCCAGTACCGGAAGCCCGCTGGCTCCGGGTCTCGACCGAACGCTGCGGCGTAGAGGCGCACGATCGAGTCGGTGTGATCCTCACATGCCGTGGCGAACGGATCGCCAGTGAAACCGGGGAACTGGTACGCGACCACGATCGGCGGGTTCGCATAGGTTCCGACCTCATCGTTCGCTCGCTGAATCGACAGGTAGAGCGTTCCCGAATCCTCATCGAACGTGCCGCCGCCGATGGTGTTGAAGCCTCGATCGTTCGTGTCGAACGGAACGGTCCACGGGCCCGATGCGTATGGGCGAACGGCATGGGGCGCCATGGTTGCGTTGCGGACCGACACGAGATCATCGAGATCCCAGAGCCAGTAATAGTTGGCGTTGTCGTCCGCCTCGAAGGCGCAGTACCCACCGCACGTGTTCCCGTCATCCTGGGTGATCTTGTAGCCAACGCCCGAGTCGTGGCCGCCGGAGTTCCCGAGCGTGACGTACGTCCGGGTTCCCGGCACGATGAACCCGAACTCGGTGGCGCTGAGGTGGGTCCACAGGTCGTTCGCGCCGGATTCGTTGCTGAGATCGTCCGCCAACCGGTTCTCGAGACTGAACTCGAGGAGGGTTTCGGTCGCGAGGTTCGGCGAGTTGAGGTCGGCCGACAGCACGTCGTCGGCGTCGATCGCGTACGCCGACGGGCCAACGGATGTCCGGGAGATGATCGGGATGCCGCTGGAATGCCCGACGAGATGGGTGCCTCCGAGCGCTTCTTGCCACTCGCCCGGGATACCGGTCATCCATCCTGCGGCCCGAGCCCGGCCTTCGAGCGAGAAGTAGCCGTCGACCGCCGATCCACCGAGATCGCCGGCGTCGCGGACGACCAGGGTGGTGTCGGTGTTGTCGGCCGGGGCGTCGTAGTACTCGTACGCATTCACGATCAACTGACCATCGTGATACTCCAGGCCAGCGATTCGGTTCGTCCCCTGATCGTTGCCGCCGGTCGGCCGATCGAGCACGGTGGCGAAGTCCTGCGTGGGAGCGACCGCGACATTGAGGTCAGCGATCCGGGTGGAATCAACGAGCGGAGGGACAGTGAACTGCGCGATGGCGTTCTGATGGGAGTGGCCGACGATGAAGATGGAGCCGTCGTGGAACTCGAGCGGGCCCTCGGAGTAGTTGAGGTCCGATTCCCCGTAGTCATCGGCGGGCAGCGCGAAGGCGCCCACGTAATCGAAGTCATCGATCGTCAGCAGCGGCAGCGGTTCCTCGGCCGTCTCTGCCCCAGCGGGAACACCGGATGCACCGGTGGACACGACGGCGAGTGCAAGCGCAGCGGTCACGACTGACGATCGACGGCGAGGCATGGCCTGTCTATCGGCCGAGCCGGCGTCGATTCTTGAACGGCCCCCGTCGGCTGGGCCCTGCCGCACTAGCTCGTGCCCGTGAGCTGTTTGTGCTCGGGTGACTGGGCGAAGAAGGACATCACCGATGCTCGGGTGTGCGATCCGTCAGCGATCGCGCCGGCCCAGAAGTCGCGTCCGGCTTGCTCCGGTGGGCGACCCAACACGTTGGTGTAGATCGTGGTCACGAACTGCTCGTCGGTCACCGTTTCGCCGTAGAGCGACTCGAACTCAGGGCTCGTGGTGAAAAACGCGGAGACCGGGATGAGTGCGCCGGGGTCATCATCGAGCAACTCGGTCCAGAACTCGAACCCTTCCGTCTCAGGAAGCCGTCCGAAGGTCGCGACATAGAAGCGGACAACGGTTCCCGCGTTGCCCGACACCGCGGCGTAGGTCCCGTCGATCGTCCAGTCGATGACGACGCTGGCCGTCTGCGACGACGTGTTGCCATCACCGTCCACACCGGTCACCACGATCGTCACGACACCGTTGGTCGAGGTCGGAATCGCTGCGCCGGAAACGATTGGGGCGCCGTTCGCCGTCGCCGTACACGACGCCAGCGATGCATGCACACACTCGAAGGTCACCGTCGATCTCGGGCCGAACCGTTGCACGGTCGTCGGTGCATCAATCGTGACGACGGGCGGAGATCCAGCGGTGATGGCTCGCACGTGGTTCACGTCGACGACGAGCAGGGTTCCATCGGGCCGAAGTGCCAGGCCACGGGGGAAGTTGAACTGGGCGTCGAGGGGCGGACCACCGTCGCCGCTGTATCCACCGACGCCTGTTCCTGCGACCGTTTCGATCACGCCGTCGGTGTCGACGCGGCGGACGACGTCGGTCGACTCGTCGCTGATGTAGAGATTGCCCGCATCGTCGACCGCAAGCCCCTTGGTGTCGTCGAGGCTCGCACTCGTCGCAGGCCCGCCGTCTCCATCGGTCCCGGAATCGCCGTCGCCTGCGACCGTCGTGATCGTGCCGTCGCTGCTGATTCGCCGCACCCGCTTGTTGACCCACTCGAACACGAAGAGGTTGTCGTCGGCGTCGATCGCCATCGCGCGCGGAGCGCCGAGCTGCGCCGCCGCGGCTGGGCCGCCATCACCGCTGAAGCCCGAAACGCCCGTCCCCGCGAAGGTCGAGATGATGCCGTTCGGTGCGACCATGCGAATTCGGTGGCTCGCGAACGACGAGATGTAGACGTTGCCAGCCGAGTCGATCTCGACGTCGTGAGGAGCGCCGATCTCCGCGAGAGCGGCCTGTCCCCCATCGCCACTGAATGTGCCCGTCCCTGTCCCCGCGAAGGTCGAGATCGTGCCGTCGGCGGCGACCCGACGAACTCGATTGCCAAAGACCTCGGCGATGTAGAGATTGCCGTCGTCGTCGACCGCGAGCCCGCGCGGGTCCGCCAGCTCCGCCTCCGTCGCAGGACCCCCGTCACCCGCTGACCCGAACGATCCGTTGCCGGCGACGATGGAGATCACGCCCTCGGGCGTGATCTTCTTGACCACGCTGTCGAACGGGTCGGTGACGAACGTGTTGCCGTCAGCATCGACGGCGATTCCGTAACCGCTAGTGAATCCGGTGGCGA
>CALLIQ010000530.1 GCA_938008925.1 uncultured Acidimicrobiales bacterium | reverse complement strand
GCTCACATCAAGCGCTCCGCAAACGCAGCGCCCCGCCACCGATCAAGTCAGCGCCGCTCGGACGTGCTCGATGGCGGTTGCCGCGACCTCGCCGAGGGCGACCTCGGACGTGTCGCCGGATGCTCGCACCGTGTACTCGGCCTTGCCGTCCTTCAGACCGCGAGGGCCGAGCGTGATGCGAAGCGGAATGCCGATGAGTTCGGAGTCGGCGAACTTCACGCCGGCTCGGGCGTCCCGGTCGTCGATGAGCACGTCGACGCCGGCGGCGCGCAGCTCGTCGTAGATGGCCTGGCCAGCGGCCAGGGTTTCGTCGTCGACCCGCATCAGGGTGATCACGACGTGGAACGGAGCAATCGACATGGGCCAGACGATGCCCTTGTCATCGTGGTTGGCCTCGACGGCTGCGGCCATGTTGCGTCCGATGCCGATGCCGTAGCTGCCCATCTGGACCGGAACCACATTGCCCTCGGCGTTCGACACATTGACGCCGAACACCTCCGCGTACTTGGTGCCGAGCTTGAAGATGTGGCCGATCTCGATGCAGCGAACGATCTCGAGGGCGGTCCCGCAGTTCGAACACGCCTCGCCGGCGCTGACCTCTCGTAGATCGGCCCACTGGCCGACCGTGAGATCGCGCTCGACGCTGACACCGCGGTGGTGCTTGTCGTCGATGTTGGCGCCGGTCGTCATGTTGACGCGGCCCTCGAGCGACGTGTCGACGATGACGGGATGGTCGGTGACGTTGACGGCGCCGAGGCTGCCGGGGTGAGCACCGAGCGCGGCGACGGTCTCGTCGGTCTCGGCCGGTCGAACCTCGATCGCACCGGTGGCGTCGATGAGCTTCTGGGTGTTGAGCTGATGATCGCCGCGCACGACGACGAGCGTGACCGTGCCGTCGAGCACCATCACGAGCGTCTTGAGCTGACGGTCG
This sequence comes from uncultured Acidimicrobiales bacterium, assembly GCA_938008925.1. Lineage (GTDB taxonomy): Bacteria > Actinomycetota > Acidimicrobiia > Acidimicrobiales > SZUA-35 > CALEWY01. Next base: position 4,983 of record CALLIQ010000530.1, on the reverse strand, counting down.
GCGGCTGCGCCACCCTCGAAGGTCTCGAGTGCGGCGATGGTCCGCACGCCGGGGGTGTCGAAGGTCTCGAGCTCGCCGGCTTCGCCGTCGTCGATGTCGGGCAGCGCGGACGTGGCCTTCTCGATGTTGGCGGAGTAGTTGCACGAGGGGCAGATGACCACGTCGTCTTCGCCCGCGTCTGAGGGCGTCATGAACTCGACCGAGGAGTCGCCGCCCATGGCGCCCGAGCTGGCCTGCACGGCGATCGAGGGCACGCCGATGCGCTCGAAGATGCGGCGATAGGCGACGTCGTGACGATCGAAGGCGGCATCGAGGCCGGCCTCGTCGACATCGAAGGAGTACGAGTCCTTCATGTGGAACTCGCGCACCCGCAACAGCCCAGACTTGGGCCGCGCCTCGTCGCGGAACTTGGTCTGGATGTGGTACCAGATCTGGGGGAGCTGCTTGTAGGAGCTCAGCTCCGAAGCGACCGTTGCGAAGATCTCCTCGTGGGTGATGCCGAGCGCGTTCTCGGCCCCCTTGCGATCGGTGAGCCGGAACATGATCTCGCCCATCGTGTCCCAGCGACCCGACTCCTGCCAGATGCTGGCGGGGTGCATGGTGGGGAGGAGAAACTCCTGCCCACCGAGCGCGTCGATCTCCTCGCGGACGACCTGGGCGACCTTCTGATGCACCTTCCAGCCGAGCGGCAGCATCGAGTAATGCCCGGCGTGCAGCTGGCGCATGAACCCGCCCTGGACGAGCAAACGATGGCTCGGCGCGACGGCATCGTTCGGCGCGTCGCGGAGGGTGGGTGTGAAGAGCTGGGACCAACGCATTGGTGGAGCGTAGCCACAGTGCTGGGCCTACGATTCCGCCTTATGTCCAACCCGCTCTCCGCCGACTCGTCGTTCTTCGCCGAGGTCGACACGATTCCCCATCTCGGACCCGACACCGACGAGACCCTCGCATTCCGCTGGTACGACGCGGACCGCGTCGTCGGCGACAAGACGATGGCCGAGCATCTTCGATTCGCCGTCTGCTACTGGCACAGTTTCGCGGCCAACGGACTCGACATCTTCGGTGCCGGCACGCTCGACCGTCCGTGGGCTGAAGGCTCTGCGACCTACGACCCATCACTTGACGCCACCTCTCCGGATGGCATGGCGGCAGCGGAGATGAAGCAGGACGCGGCCTTCGAGTTCATGGCGAAGCTCGGCGTGCCGTACTTCTGCTTCCACGACGTCGACATGGCTCCGTTCACCGGTGACTACGCAGCCGATGCGCGGGCGCTCGCTCAGATGGTCGACCGGGCCGGCGAGAAGATGGACGAGACGGGTCTCAAGCTGTTGTGGGGGACCGCCAACCTGTTCTCCCACCCGCGCTATCTCTCCGGCGCGGCGACCAATCCCGACCCCGAGATGTTCGCCCGAGCCGCGGCGCAGGTCTGCGACGTGCTCGAGGCGACCCACCGACTCGACGGTGAGAACTACGTTCTGTGGGGCGGTCGAGAGGGCTACGAGACGCTTCTCAACACCGACCTCACCCGCGAGACCGACCAGCTCGCCCGCTTCATGCACCTCGTGGTCGAGCACAAGCACCGCATTGGTTTCACGGGCACGATCCTCATCGAGCCGAAGCCGTTCGAGCCGACCAAGCATCAGTACGACTACGACTCGGCCACCTGCCATGCGTTCCTGCAGAAGTACGACCTGGTCGATGAGATCAAGCTGAACATCGAGGTCAACCACGCCACCTTGGCCGGCCACGACTTCAACCACGAGGTCGCCTACGCGGCGGCCAACGGGATCCTCGGTTCGATCGACGCCAACGCCGGCGACGATCGGCTCGGCTGGGACGTCGACCGCTTCCCGGTCTCGGTCGAACAGATGACACTCGGCATGATCGAGATCTTGCGAGCCGGCGGCCTCGGCACCGGCGGGCTCAACTTCGACGCCAAGTTGCGCCGTCCCTCCATCGCCCGCGACGACCTCTTCCATGCCCACATCGGCGGCATGGACACCATGGCCCGAGCGCTGCTGGCTGCTCACTCCGTCCTCGAATCGGGTGACCTCGACGACCGCCGGACCGAGCGCTACGCCGGCTGGGAGGGCGACCTCGGCCGCCAGATCATGGACGGCAGCCTCGATCTCCCCGCGCTGCGCGAACGGGCCGCCACGGTCGACGACCCCGCCCCGGTGAGCGGCCGCCAGGAGATGCTCGAGAACATCGTCGCCCGCCACATCGAACGGGCGATGTAGAGCTCTCGGCTCGCACCCCGATTGGCACAGCTGCGGGTCGGATGGGGCAGGCGGTAGGTTCGAAATCATGAGTGAGCTGGTTGCCGGTATCGATTCGTCCACGCAGTCGACAAAAGTCGAGGTGCGTGACATCGGGTCGGGCGAAGTCGTCGCCGTCGGCCGTGCCGGTCATCCGCCGACCACCCCGCCTCGCAGCGAGCAAGATCCCGAGTCGTGGTGGGCGGCCCTGGTCGACGCCTTCGCTCAGTGCGCCGACCAGATCGGTCCAGCCGGCCTGAACGACGTGGTCGCCGTGTCGGTCGGCGGCCAACAGCATGGCCTCGTCCTCCTCGACGAAGCCGGCGCCGCGCTTCGCCCGGCGAAGCTGTGGAACGACACCGAATCGGCTGCCGATGCCGATGCCCTCGTCGCCGGTCTCGGCGCCGACGGATGGGCTCGAGCGTGCGGCTCGGTCCCCGGTGCTGCGTTCACCATCTCGAAGCTCGCATGGGTTGCAGCGAACGAGCCGGAACTGCTCGAACGGGTCGCCAAGATCATGCTCCCGCACGACTACCTCACCTGGCGTCTGACCGGAGCCCATGTCACCGACCGCGGCGATGCGTCCGGTACGGGTTGGTGGTCGCCCTCGATCGGCGACTACGACCTCGACCTCCTCGACCGCGCCGCCCCCGGTCTCGACGACACGGTGCTTCCCCGAGTCCTCGGCCCGTCCGAGCGTCCCGGCTCGGTCACCGCGACCGAACTGGGCCTGCCCGAGACGACCATCGTCGGCCCGGGCACCGGCGACAACATGGCTGGGGCGCTCGGCCTCGGTCTCCGATCGGGCGATGTCGCGATCTCCGTCGGTACCTCGGGCACCGCCTATTCGGTCAGCGCGACGCCGACGAGCGACTCCTCGGGAGCCGTCGCCGGGTTCGCCGATGCGACGGGTCAGTTCCTGCCGCTCGTCTGCACGCTCAACGCGACGAAGGTGACCGAGGCGGTTCGACGTCTCCTCGACGTCGACTTCGCCGAGCTCGATCGACTCGCGCTCGCTGCTGACCCCGGTGCCGGTGGCGTCACCCTCCTGCCGTACTTCGACGGTGAGCGCACGCCGAACCGGCCCGATGCGACCGGCGTGATCACGGGCCTTCGTTCCGACGTCACACGAGAACAGTTCGCTCGGTCGGCCTTCGAGGGCGTTGCCTGCGGACTGCTCGACGGTGTCGATGCACTGGCGACCGTCGGTGCCGACGTGAGCGGCCGCATGTTCCTGCTCGGTGGCGGAGCGAAGTCCGAGGCCTATCGACGAGCCTTCGCCGACCTGTCAGGCCGCAGCCTGATCGTGCCGGAGGCCGACGAGGTCGTTGCGACCGGCGCGTGCGTGCAAGCCGCCGTCGTCGCCGGTCATGGTTCCTTCGACGAGATCGCCGTCCGCTGGGATCTCGGTGCTGGCGCGAGCGTCGAGCCTTCGGACATCGACCGCGACGGGGTTCGCTCGGCCTATGCGAGACTGCGCAACTGAGCTGGTGAGAGCGCCGAACAGGGCGCTCGCTGACTCAATTCGAGGTCCGTTCCGCCGACCGGGGTCCCAATGGCCGCCTTCAGTTTCGCCGAGCTGCACCGCGAGGGTGTTTCTTCGGCGCGTGCGGCCCAGCTCGCCACCGAGGCCGGCGTCCCGCGGCTCCTGATCATCAAGGCGATGGCCGATCGCTGGGGCGTGCAGGTCAAGACCGACGAGATCGGCGCATCCGACCCTGGCGGGTACCCGAGCGTCGCGGCTCGCGAGACCGCCACGTTCGCCCTCGCTGGGCTGGTCGCCGCCTATCCGAACCAGCCGTTCGCCGACTTCTTGGAGTTCGAGAAGCGCACCGGTATCTCGGTCAAGATCGACGCTCTGGCGATGGCCGACCGGGTGCCAGACGCACTCGCGTTCTACGACCGGCTGGAGCCCGGATCACTCGAGCTTCGTGAGCTGACCGATGCGGAGGCCCGGGCGATCGCCGCTGAACACATCGGCGAAGCCGCTGGCGAGCTCCGGATCCAAGATGCGTCGACGCAGACCCACCCGTGGGGTTGGCTCTTCCTCTACCAGTCCGCCGCCTATCTCGAAACGGGCGACTTCGCGTTGATGATCGCGGGGAATGCGCCACTCATCGTCGACCGCTTCACCGGCGCACTGTGGACCACCGGTACCGCGTCGAGGCCGGACGATTACATCGAGCACTATCGCCGCACGGGTACCCCTCACCCGAGCTGACCCCTGACACACTGATCGAGCGGTTGGACGCCGGCGTTCCGCAGGGCGAGAAGGTCTTGCAGACCGGTGAGTCTTCATAACTCGGTGTGCGATACTCCTGCGATGGAAACCCGGTCGAAGAAGCGCTCCCGCAGGTCATCGCCCAAGGCTCGGCTCACCACGCCGCTCGTCCGGGTCGACGGAGAACTCCAGCCCGCCACCTGGGATGAAGCGTTGACCCGCGTGGTCGACGGCTTCTCGAAGGTCAAAGCCGACAAGGGCGGCGAAGGCTTCGCCATGTTCTCGTGCTCGAAGAGCACGAATGAGATGAACTACGCGGCCCAGAAGTTCGGCCGCACGGTGTTGGGTACCAACAACATCGACTCCTGTAACCGAACTTGACACGCTCCCTCCGTCGTCGGTCTGGCGACAGTCTTTGGAGCTGGAGGCGGCACCGTCTCCTACGAGGAAATCGAAGAGACGGACGTGATTCTCCTTTGGGGATCCAACGCTCGTGAAGCGCAC
>CALLIQ010000529.1 GCA_938008925.1 uncultured Acidimicrobiales bacterium | reverse complement strand
CCAATGACCGCAGCGGCGAGCGACACCGGCGAGTACGCCTCACCGCCGACCACGATCGGCGACCGACTGCCGAGGCGACGCTTCGGCGAACGAAGGGCCCGCTCCGGACGAGTGGCGGCAAGGTGGAACGCCGACGTACCGACGACCATCGCCTGGCCGTCCGACTTCTCCGCGCTCTCGTCGCCACCATCCGCATCGCCATCGTCGATGAACACGACGGACGGCATGCTCCGTTCACCGTCAACCTCGACCACCGTCGGGTGAGGGTCCGCGGCGACGACCACGGTCGACGTCGACCCGAAGTCGATCGACAGTGTCCACGGTCGAGAACTCGTCTCGTCCGGCTCGCGTTCTTGACGATGTGGTTGAGGCATGCGGTACCGAGTTCGTCTCGTCTCCCACTTCGACGGTACGAAGTGCGGTCCGGTTCGCGAAACCGCCGAGCTTTTCGAACGGTTCGCCAGAAACCCTCAGGGGCGGATTCCGGCGGGCCAACTATGGTCACGCCGGTGAGCCATGCATCCCGCCCCTTCCGTTTCGGCGTTCAAGCCAAGACCGCCTCGTCGAAGACCGAATGGATCGAGTTGGCGAAGAAGGCCGAAGACCTCGGTTTCGCCACCTTGACCATCCCCGATCACTTCGACGGTCAGCTCGCGCCCACGATCGCGCTGCAAGCAGCCGCCGACGCCACCGAACAGCTCCGGGTCGGCGCCCTCGTGTGGTGCAACGACTATCGACATCCGGTGGTGTTCGCCAATGAGATGGCGACGCTCGACCTGCTCTCCGAGGGACGTCTCGAGCTCGGCATCGGAGCCGGTTGGATGAAGTCCGACTACGACGCAGCGGGAATGACCTACGACCGTCCCGGCATCCGCATCGATCGCATGGTCGAGTCGGTGCACATCCTCAAGGGACTCTTCGCCGACGGCGCCTACTCCTTCGATGGCGAGCACTACACGATCACCGACCTCGACCTTCAGCCGAAGCCGTTCCAGAAGCCCCACCCGCCGTTTCTGATGGGCGGCGGCGGACCTCGCTTCTTGCGCTTGGCCGGCAAACACGCCGACATCGTCGGCGTGAACCCCAACCTGCACGCGGGCGTCATCGACGCCAACACCGCGAGCGATGCCACCGCCGAGCGCTACGCGGAGAAGTTGTCCTGGGTGCGCGAGGGGGCCGGTGACCGCTTCGACGACATCGAGCTCAACGTTCGGGTGTTCGTCGTGATGTTCACCGACGATCGCCAGGGCACCGCTGAGATGTTGGCCCCGGGTATGGGCATGGCTGCGGAGGACGCGCTGCAGTCGCCGCTCGCTCTCGTCGGCGACGCGTCGTCGATGATCGATGACCTCCGAGCCCGTCGCGAGACGTACGGTTTCAGCTACATCGGGATCGGCCCTGACGAGATGGATGCGTTCGCTCCCGTCGTCGCGGAACTCGCCGGGAACTGAAACCCGAGCCCCGACGCTGAGATCCCATGAACGCTGAGGAACTGTGACCGACCCCGTCGAACCACCCGCCGAAGAAGACGACCTGCGAAGCCTCCTCGAACAGGCCGCACTCGAGGCCGAGTACGCGACGGGCGAGCACGAGGAAACCGCCGAAGAGGCAAAGGCCAACATCGCCGTCCGTCTCGCCCGGATGACCTTCGGCTTCATCGTGTTGATCATCGGCATCATTGCCATTCCACTCCCCGGCCCCGGCTGGCTGATCGTGGCCGCTGGTCTGGCGATTCTGGCCAAAGACGTCGCGTGGGCCGAGCGACTGCTGCGCTACATCCGCAAGCGCGTGCCCGGCGTGCCCGAGGACGGCAAGATCCCGCCGTCGACGATGGTGACGATGGCCTTCATCACGCTCGCGGCCGTCGCTGTCTCGCTGTGGTGGACCTTCGGTCGGGGCTGATCGACGGCGCCGTCAACCACCTCACCAAACGCCTCACCAAACGGCTCGCCCCAGAACTCGCCATACGCAGACTCGACGATCCTGTAAGGATCGTGTGATGCCGGACATGTACCGGATGTGTCCATCCTCGAACTCACCCCGAGCGCCTCGGTCGAGACTGAGCCCTCGGTGACCAACAACGACGATCGAACCGCTCGTTTCGGTGCGATCTACGACGCCACCTACGCCGACATCGACGCCTACTGCCGTCGACGCACCGACGACGCGCACGCGGCCGACGCGGTCAGCGAGACCTTCCTCACCGCATGGCGCCGACTCGACGACATGCCGAGCGACGAGTCCGCACGCCTCTGGCTCTTCGGTGTCGCACGTCGAGTGCTCGCCAACCAGAACCGCTCGAGCAATCGGCGCGAACGCCTCCATCTTCGACTCGTGGACCAGCCGCAGTCGACGGTGGCTCCGGCCGACGCTCGACTCGAGGCACCGCCGATCGTCGCGGCGCTCGCAACGCTCTCCGACGACGACGCCGAGGTCCTCCGCCTCGTCGCGTGGGAAGGCCTCAGCCACGCGGAAGCGGGTGTCGTCCTCGACTGTTCCGCCAACGCCGTCGGCGTGCGGATGCACCGAGCTCGACAACGTCTCGCCGACGCACTCGACACCACCTCGACCGACCACGACCCCTCGAACGGAACGACCGGAGAAGCCCGATGACCGAGAAGCCCGTGACTGAGCAAGCAATGAACGATCCCATCGACGACCTCCGAGCCGCCAACCCCGTTTCACCTTCCGCCGACGCAGCGCAGTCCCCCGCAGCGCGCGCCCTCTTCCAGGAGATCACCATGTCAAACCCAAACTCGAGCACGGCAACCGCCTCCCAACCAGCCCCGAGCCCGTTCTCCCCGCCACCTTCGGCCCAGGAGATGGCGGCCTCGAAGGCTCCCCGCAAGCTCCCTCGACGAGGCGCGCTCACCGCTGCGGCAGCAGCAGCTGCCGCAGTGATCGGCGTCGGCGCCGTCTCCCTCATCCCCGGTGCAACCACGCCAGCGGCCGCCGCAATGCTCGACGCCGCCCAGCAGACCCAGGCGGCCGACTCGGGGACGATCACCGTCACGCTCGATGTCGCCGGCTCCGATGACGACGGTCGATTCAGCTTGATCACCGACTACGACGGTGACGATCTCGCCGCTCGCCTCGACGGGTCGGCCGAGTTCGGCATCGGTGGCGTTGCACCGCAGCTTCGTGTCGTCGATGACGTGATCTACGTGAACGACGGCGACCAGTGGTTCTCGGTGTCCGACGAGCGTGTGATGTCGCTCCTGACCACCTTCGGCCTCCCCACCGATGTGCGTCAGACCATGTCAGCCGGCGTCGTCGAGCTGATCGAGCTCGCCGACGATGCGGTGGAGAACGCCGATGGGTCGTTCAGCGCGACGGTCACCGTCGACGAGGTTCGACTCATCGCCGAAGGCTTCCCGAGCTTCGCCCTCTTCGCCGATGAGGCGCTCCCGGACGATGTCGCCGCACAGGAGCTCTCGCTCGACGTGGTGCTCGACGACAGTGGACTGATCGACACCGTCACGCTCGGCGCCGACGACCTCGATGAGGGCGACGGCACACCGGTGGAAGCCGGCGTGACCGTCGACTTCGACGATCTCGATGCCGGGTCGTCCATCGACGCACCGGCCGATGCCGAAGCGATCGACTTCAGCGGCTTCGCCGACGACGAGTTCGACTTCACCGACTGACCAAGTCAGCCCTGCCGAACTCCCGGAGTCGTTCTTTCGGCCGGTTCACAACCATCCGTTGGACTGACGACGGGTCCGACCCCGGCGCCTAGTTTCGCCTCATGGCCTCCTCGACCGCCGACGCACCGTCCTCACCGTTTCTCCCTCCTCGGTGGGTCATCACGTCAGCGTGGCGCTTCCATCGCTGGCTGTACCGGCGGTCGGGAGGTCGGTTCGGGCTACGGCCGGCTCGACCCGACACCTACGGACTGGCCGAGCTGGTCACGACCGGACGCAAGAGCGGCCTCGACCGCTCGGTGATGATCGGGTACTACGAAGACGGCGACGACATCGTCACCATGGCGATGAACGGATGGGGCGAACCCGAGCCTGCGTGGTGGTTGAACCTCCTGGCCGATCCGTCGGCCACGCTCACCACCGTCGACGGGACGAGCGAAGTCGTCGGCCGGGCCGCCACTTCCGACGAACGTCCCCGGCTCTGGCAACGCTGGCAGGAGCTCGACAAGGGCCTCGATGGCTACGCCAGCCGTCGCCCGAACGAGACCGCCGTCGTCATCCTCTCCTCCGCCCCCACCAGCAACGCCTGACCACTCCCCCGCTCCCCACCCCCACCACCGTGCGTTCTGGAGCCTCTGCGCGCTGCACGTTCTGGAGACGGTGCGCGCTGCGACTTCCGTTCTGGAGGCGCAACGCGCCACGGACGACGCGCTCGGTCTCCAGAACGAGAGCGGTGGCGCGCACAGTCTCCAGAACGAGAGGGGTGGCGCGGTCTCCAGAAGGCGTGGTCTCCAGAAGGCGCTGATTGCAGAACGGTTGGGAGCGGTGGCCCGGTGAGGGACGTGGCGGCGGAACCTTTGGGCCCCGGCCAGGGTTACCAGAGCGGGAGTTGACCGTCTGGCTCGTCGCCGTCTGGCTCGGCCGACGCTTCGAGCGAGGGCTCGGTCGACCCTTCGAGCGAGGGCTCGACCAACGCCTCGTTGGCGGGCACCTCGCTGGAAGGCACGTCGATGGGCATCGACGACGGGAGCGATGGATCGGTCGCGACCACTGACGACTCGCCGACCAGGAACTCGGGCAACGGGCGGGCGTGAAGGATCACGAGACGCTTGGTCGCTCGGGTGACCGCGACGTAGAGCGACCGGGTTCCCTGCGGCTCGTCGTCGACGATCGCGGCCGGCTCCATGACGAGCGCCGTGTCGACCTCCAGGCCCTTCACCAGATTGACGGGCACGACGGTGATCGCCTGGTCGAAGCCCTCCTTGCGGGCCTGGCCGACCTCGATGCCGGCGTCGATG
>CALLIQ010000528.1 GCA_938008925.1 uncultured Acidimicrobiales bacterium | reverse complement strand
CTACCTGTGCACCACGATGCCGACCCCGATCGAGGCGGAGGTGCCCGGGGCGACCGTCGATGCGCCCGTGCTCGGCGTGCTCATCGACCTCGACACGAGGCCCATGACCGAGCTGCTCATCCAATACCGAGCGACGAAGAGTCGACCTCCAAGCTCTGTTCAGCCGCAAAACTCCGCCTCGAGCCCCACCGGGCCGATGGTCGCTCCGTGGGACGCTGCGTTCACAGGTGCCCTGGTGCGCCTGCTCGAACTCCTCGACGACCCGGCTGCTCTCGACCTTCTCGCTCGCGGCCGCCTGCGCGAGCTGCTCTACGCAATCATCGAAGGGCCGACCGGCTCGGCCATCTGGGACACGCTCGGCGCCCCGACCGACCACCTCGCTCCTGTCCTCACCTACATGCGCAACAACCTCGACCAGGCGCTGGCCGTCGAAGATCTCGCGGAGCGAGCAGGGATGAGCCGCGCCGCATTCGACCGTCACTTCCGGGCGGCGACGGCCATGTCGCCGCTCCGGTACATCAAGGCACTCCGCCTGAACGATGCCGCCATGCTCATCGCCAATGGCGCGTCGATCTCGGCGGCTGCGAGTCGAGTCGGCTACGCCAGTCCGTCGCAGTTCAGCCGTGAGTTCAAACGCCACTTCGGCGCCACGCCCCGCGCCTGGGCGGGCGCGGCCATCGCTGCCGATCCACAGGCGTCGGGCATCCGCTGAGGCCGTGGCTATGAGCCGCGCGCTGCCTTGAAGTCGGGTTCGCGCTTGGCCAGGAACGCCGCGATGGCCTCTTTGTGCTCCGGCGTCTCATAGGCCTGATTGAGGAGTTCGAGCTCGAGCCGCTGCGCGTCCCTGAGCGAGTCGTTGCTCATGTTGGCGGTCAACAGCTGCTTGGTGAAGGCAAGTGACGCTTGCGGGTTCTCGCCCATCTCGTGCGCCATCTCGAGGGCTGCATCGAGCAGTTGCTCCGGCTCGACGCATCGATCGATCAAGCCGATCTCGGCCGCTTCCTCAGCCAGAATCGTCTTGCCGGTCAGCATGAGCTCGCTGGCCTTCCCGAACCCGACGCGCATCGGCACGAGATTTGAGCTGCCGAGCTCGGGCACCACCCCGACCTTGACGAACCGCAGGCTGAGCTTCGCCCCGGCCGCTCCGATGATGTGGTCCATCGACAGGATCTGACTCAGACCGACGCCGATCGCTGCGCCGTTGACGGCTGCGATGATCGGCTTGCACGAACGCATCAGGCCAACCCAGTCGCGCGGCGTGCGGTCTTCTTCGTCGCCGTCGAGCTGTGCCTGGAACACCTCGGTCATGTCGGCGCCAGCGCAGAAGCCTCGGCCTGCGCCGGTGACGACGATGGCGATGATGTTCGTGTCGTCGTTCGCCACCTCGACCGCAGCCGCCATCTCGGCGCCCATCGTCGGCGTCCACGCGTTCAGCTTGGCCGGCCGGTTCATCGTGATCACCAGTACGTCGTCAACGACGTCGGTCAGAATCGTTTCGTAGCTCATCGTCATGTTCCCCCAAGTCGACCTCGTCATCTTGACGTCCGTGTCGGGTGGGGGCGAATCGTCGAGCGGCGGGTCTACCGAGGGAACCGTTGGTGGGTCAGGATGAGGCGTGAGTCGAGCGCAGCAGCGGTGCGTGCTGGGCCTGCGGTTTGGTAGATCTCGGAGTTGGCCATTCGGCGGAAGTCGTCGAGCGACGGATAGGCGATCAACAAGATGCGATCCCACATCTCCTCGGCCGGGCCGATGATCGTTGCCTGACCTTCACCATCCCAGATGACCCGGCCGGGGAAGTCGTGATCGTTCATGGCCTGCAATCGACGGACGTATTCGGCGTAGGCCTCCTCGCCGGTCATGCCGTCGCAGGTGTGGTCGGCCAGCGCCGCCTCGTTGTACCGGATCAGGTTGAGCATCACGATCGGGCCGTCTGCGGCGCCGGTTCCCTCGTCGTCGCCCGCGCTCGCCGGGGCGACCCACTGCTTCATCTCGTCGCCGGCATCGGCGGTCTGGTGCATCAGCACCAGACGTGAGTCGGCGACCGCCGCCGTTCGAGCGATCGCCGCCTCCTGGTACGGCTCGGAGGCGAGCATGTCGCGGAAGATCGAGACCGACTCGTACCCGACGCACAAGACCATGTCCCAGTCCTCGCCGTCAGGCCCGATGTAGGTCCGGCCGGCATCGCCGACCCAGAAGGGCGAGCCGGGAAAGTCGGCAGCCAAGCCTCGAAGCCGTCGTCCGTACTCGGCATACGCCTCCTGGCCCGTCATGCCGTCACAGCCGTGGCCCTCGAGCGCCGTGTCGCGGAAGCGGATGAGGTTCAACATCACGATCGGTGTGTCGGCGTCAGCGTCGTTCAGCAGTTTCCACTGCTCGTCGGTGCGGGTCACGTGCATGGCGTGAGACTACGAACACGGCGCTGCCCGCACCAGCGAGCGGTGACGTTGCGGCCGGTCAGAAGTAGCGTGACGTCGTGAGTGACGCCGCGGCGGATCAGCGAGCCAAACCCGTGGCGAGTTGGGTCATCGGTGTTTGAGGCGTCGCAGTATCAACTGCTGGACTTCGGTGCTGGGCGCAAGCTCGAGCGATTCGGCTCCGAGGTGCTCGACCGTCCGAGCCCCGCTGCCGAGGGATTGCCGGTTGCCGATCCAGATCGATGGGCGACCGCGACGGCCCGGTTCGATCTCGCCGGTGGTGGCAAGGGGCGATGGGTGTCCGACTCGCTCGGCCTCGACGATTCGGGGCGTGATGGTTCGGAGGGGGCGGGAGCGTGGCCGGTGCGCCACGGCGACAGCCAGTTGCTGATGGAGTTGCGTCCATCGGGCAATATCGGAGTGTTTCCCGAGCAGGCGGACAACTGGGATTGGATCGCCGACGCGGTTCGCCGTTGCAGTGAAACGGACTCGGCGAGGCGTCCGAAGGTGCTGAATCTCTTTGGCTACACGGGAGCGGCGAGCCTCGCCGCCGCTGCGGCGGGTGCTGAGGTGACCCACGTCGACTCTTCCGGCCCGACCGTCGCGTGGGCGAAGCGCAACGCCGAAGGCTCCGGGCTCGCCGATCGCCCCATCCGGTGGCTGGTCGACGACGCCATGAAGTTCGTCGCGAAGGAGTGCCGCCGAGGCAACCGCTACGACGGCGTGATCGCGGATCCGCCGACCTATGGCCACGGTCCGAAGGGGCGCCCGTTCAAGTTCGGCCAGCACGTCGACGAGCTGCTCGACCACTGCGCTCAGCTTCTCGACGCTCCCGATCAGGCGCAGCGCTTCCTGCTGTTCAGCTGCCATGCGCCGGGGTTCGGGGTCGCCGATGCGGAGTCGGTTGTGGCTGAAGCGATGCGCGATGCGCCGGCGGGAGGATCGACGAGTCGTGCGCTGACGCTGGAGTCGAGCGACGGTCGCAGGCTGTCCGCCGGTGTGTGCGTTCGCTGGAGCTCGGCCATTCCGTTGGGTGACCCGAGACTTGACTACGGTACGTGACGGGGTGGAAAGGGACCCATGCCTGATTCGCTCAAGAAAAATCTGACGCTCTTCGACGTCTACGCGATGTCGACAGGCGCGATGTTCAGCTCCGGCCTGTTCCTGTTGCCGGGGCTGGCTGCAGGTCTGACCGGCGACAGCGTGTACCTCGCCTACTTTGTCGCTGGCCTGCTGATCCTGCCGGCTATGTACAGCATGGCCGAGCTCTCCACCGCAATGCCGAAGGCCGGTGGCACCTACTACTTCCTCGATCGTGCGATGGGGCCCCTGATGGGCACGATCGGTGGTCTCGGCTCGTGGGTCGCCGTCGTGTTCAAGAGTGCGTTCGCGCTCGTCGGCATGGGCGCCTACCTGAGTCTGTATCTCGACATCTCGTTCACGCTCCTGGCCATCATCCTCACGGTGGCGTTCGGCGTGCTGAACATCGTCGGCGCAAAGGAGACGACGCTGCTCCAGCGGCTGCTGGTCTCCTCGCTCGTCGTGATCCTCACCGCCTTCATCATCCTCGGGGTCTCCGAGGTCGACGGTGCTTCGGGGTTCACGCCCAATGGTGACGATCAGGAGTTCTTCCGGTCCGGGCTCGTCGGCTTCGTCTCGACCATCGGCCTCGTCTTCGTCTCCTACGCCGGCCTGACCAAGGTGGCGAGCGTCGCCGAAGAGATCGAGAACCCCGATCGAAACATCCCGCTTGGCATGACCCTGTCGCTCGCCACGGCGACGATCATCTACACGCTCGGCACGCTGATCCTCATCAACACGCTCGACCAGGCCGAGCTCGAGGAGAGCCTGACGCCCGTGGCCGATGCCGGCGAGGTGTTCCTCGATTGGGTGCCCGCCGACCTCGGCGTCGTCCTGATCGTCGTCGCCGCAATCGCCGCCTTCGCCTCGACGGGCAACGCCGGCATTCTCTCGGCCTCCCGCTACCCGTACGCCATGGGCAAGGACAAGCTGATCCCGAGCACGCTTGCTGAACTCGGCCGGTTCGGCACGCCGGCCAAGTCGGTCGTCATGACCGTCGCCTCGATGATCGTCGTGCTGCTCGTCTTCGACGTCGAAGCCGTCGCCAAGCTGGCCTCAGCATTCCAGCTCGTCCTCTTCGCCCTCATCTGCATCGCCGTCATCGTGATGCGGGAGAGCCGGATCGACAGCTACAAGCCCGGCTTCCGGGCTCCGCTGTATCCGTGGCTGCAGATTGCCGGCGTGCTCATCGCCCTGTGGCTCATCAGCGAGATGGGTGCGCTCGCCATCGCCTTCACCGCAGCCCTGCTTCTCGGATGCGTCGCCTGGTACCGCTGGTACGCGTCGGAGAACGTCGTTCGGCGAGGCGCCATCTTCCACGTGCACCAGCGGCTCGGCGAGCAGAAGTACGAAGGGCTCGAACGCGAGCTCATGACGATCATTCACGATCGAACCGAGGACGAGAACCTCAGCTACGAGGCGCTGATCGCTCGCTCAGCGGTGCTCGATCTGCAGACCGGCGCGTTCGACAACACCGGGTTGGCCACCCTCGTGCAAGAGACGGCGAGACAGCGCTTCGTCGACGGCGACGAAGTGGCCGAAGCCATCACCGACTCGCTGGCGTTCCGCCCTGTCGGCGAAGGCGTGTTCATGTCGATCGTCCTGGCGAAGGACATCGGTCAGCCCGAGCTCGTGGTGTGTCGGTTTGGTCGCGACGTCGACATGTCGGTCGTCGACGTCGACTTCGTCATCGACGACCTCGACGACGCGCACACGCTGTTGTTTCTGGTGTCGCCGGGCCAGCCCGTCGGCCTCGACCTGCGTCTCGCCGGTCACATCGCCGAAGTGGTGCAGAGCGATCAGTTCACCGACCGCTGGCTGAGGGCGACCAACGAGAAGGCGCTCAACGCGGTGCTGATGCGCGACGACCACTTCTACCACGGGCCCGTCGAGACGATGCCCTTCCTCGTCGAGCAGCTCGGCCGAACGGTCGGAGAGCTCGATCTGCCGAGTTCGTGCATCTTGGCGCTCATCGAGCGCGACGGCGAGCTCGTCATCCCGACCCCCGACGTCATGCTCTTGGCGTTCGACGGCGTCGCCATCATCGGCGAGCCGTCCGACATCGACCTCCTGAACGAAGGCCTCGACCCCTTCGAAGCGAAGTATGCGCAGCTCGCAGGCGACGAAGCCGAGCCGGACACAGTCACAACAGACACAGTCGCGACAGACACAGCCGCATCAGACACAGTCGCGACAGACACAGCCGCACCAGACGCGGTGTCGTAGCGCCTCGTCCGTGACCGAGCCCCATCAACCCATTCCCGCTGACCTTGACGCCGATCTCGCCGCCGTTGTCCTGACGTCGACCGGGGCACAGGCCATCGTCGGCACGCAGATGGTGCAGCGTCTGTGGAGCGGATACGGGCAGATCGTGCGATGCCAGCTCGACGGCCGGGGAGCCGGGAGCGCGATCGTCAAGCACGTTCGTTGGCCCGACGAGCAGGATCATCCGCGGGGTTGGAGCACCGACCTGTCGCATGAACGAAAGCTGCGGTCGTACCGGGTCGAGACCGAGTGGTACGACCGGTATGCAGCCACGTGCTCCGACGCGTGCCGGGTGCCGCGCCTGCTCGCGATCGAGTCCCGAGACGACGGTGTCGTGATGGTGATGGAGGACCTCGACGACTCGGGCTTCGCCGGGCGGCGCGACCACCTCGCGAGCCGACTCGACGTTGGCGTCGAGATCGAGGCGTGCCTGGCGTGGCTGGCAGACTTCCACGCCACCTTCATGGGGGTCGTGCCCGATGGCTTGTGGCCGATCGGGACGTACTGGCACCTGGCAACCCGGCCCGACGAACTCGCTGCGCTCGACGACGGACCGCTCCGGGCGGCGGCTCCCGAGATCGACCGGCGGCTCACCGACAGCCCGTTCCAAACGATCGTCCACGGCGACGCCAAGCTCGCCAACTTCTGCTTCAGCGACGACGGACGCAGGGCGGCCGCGGTCGACTTTCAATACGTGGGCGGTGGCTGCGGCATGAAGGACGTCGCATACTTCATCAGCAGCTGTCTCGACGAAGAAGAGAGCGAGCGCCTGGCCCCCGAACTCCTCGAC
>CALLIQ010000527.1 GCA_938008925.1 uncultured Acidimicrobiales bacterium | reverse complement strand
CAGAGAACAACCGCTCTTGCGTGTCCTCGCCCATGATCTTGATTCCCGCCTCGAGCGACGAGACGCCGACGAGGAAGATGTAGATCAACAGGACGACGATCGCGGAGCGAATCGGCCCCGGGACGGAGAAGTCTGAAAGAGATCGGCGGGTCACGACCGCTGCACCGTAGTCAGAGATTCTTCAGGCCGCAGGTGGATCGCGAAACCTTCGCGATCAGGCCCAGACCGGGTCGATCGGGCGGATCACGCCGTTGGTGTTCTCGATCACGGCGGCGGCGCTCAGACAGCGATCTTCGCGCTGCTGATTTGCGTAGATCTGCACGCCGGTGGGCAGCGAATCGTGCTCGCCGGTCTTCATCGCGACTGCGGGAAGACCGAGCGCATTCGCCGGGACGATGAAGCTGAGCTGGTCGTCGAGGATGCTCATCTGCTCGCCCTCGACGAGGTCGTCCCCATGGCGGAACGGCGGGTTGTTCCACCCCGGGCCGACCACGACCGGGGTGTTGGCGAAGACCTGACTCCACAGCTTCTGCAGCCGCATCCGTTCCATGAACAGCTGTGGGGCTGATCCGGGACGCGACTCCGCTTCGGCCACGAGCGTGCGCAGCACCGAGATCTCCTGCTCGCCCATGATGGTGGCGAGGAGCGGCAGCGCCTCGGAGAAGTCGAATGCCAGCATGCGGAGCCAGACGTCGTGGGTCGCGGCGAGGTCCGGCACCTCGATCTCGACGACCTCCCAACCGGCATCGGAGAGGGCGGCGGCCGCGTCGTCGACGGCAGCGAGGGCACCGACACCGATCGTGGACGCTCCGAGGTCCCGCACGACACCGCATCGCTTGGCCATCGGTGGTCCGTCGATGGGTGCGTCGACCACTCGGGGATCGACCGGAGTGCTTCCGGACAAGATCTCGTACCCGAGACGAAGATCGGCGATGGTGCGGGCCATCGGTCCTTCGACCGCCATGAGCTGGCCGGACACACCAGGCTCGGTCGGTGCGATGGTCGTCGCTCGCGGAATGCGCCCGTAACCGGGCTTGAGCCCGGCGACCCCGCAGCACAGGGCCGGGTTGCGAATCGAACCGCCGATGTCGTTGCCGAGGCCGATGGGGCTCATGCCCGCTGCGATCGCCGACCCCTCACCGCCGCTCGAGCCGCCAGCGGTGTGGTCGTGGCTCCACGGATTGCGGGTGAGGCCACGCAAGGCATTGTCGGTCGAGACCCTGAGGCCCAACTCCGGCATGTTGGTGCGACCGATCGGGATCGCCCCTGCGTGGAGCATCCGCTGCACGGTGGGAGCATTCGTGGCTGGCTTGGCCTCGACGAATGCAGCGACCGCCTGGGTGGTGGCAAAGCCGACCTGGTCGATGTTCTCCTTGATCGTGAACGGCACGCCGTGCAGCGGACCGCTCGGTTCGGAGCCGTCGGCGCGGTCGGCAGCCGCACGGGCGTCGTCGGCCATGTGCACGGTGATCGCGTTGAGCTCGGGATTGACCGCATCGATGCGGTCGAGGTGGGCGTCGACGACCTCCCGGCTGCTGACGTCTCCGCTCGCGATGAGGCTCGCGAGTTCGGTTGCTGATCGGGTCCAGAGCTGGTCGGCCATGGCGGCCGAAGCTAGTCGGTCTGCCCGGCGAGAATCCCGCCGATCCCGCCGGGAGCCAGGCCGCTGATCAGCCGAGCGGTGCGAGGGCCTCGATGTGGGCCGGGGAGAGTCCGCAGCATCCACCGAGCACCTGCGCACCCTTCGACTTCCATTCGACCGCGAAATCGTGGAGCTCACTCGGCTCGATGATGTTCTCGAAGCGCCACTCGGGCATGGCGAAGTAGCCGGAGTCCGGGTAGGCGGTGAGCGGGCCGTCGAAGTGCTGGCCGATGATGTCGAGTCCAGCGGAGACGCTGTTCGACGGGGTGTGCATGATTCCGCAGGCGCTCGGCGAATAGTCGGCCACGATGGTCATCAGCTCGGCGAGCGGGATGTCTGCCTCGTCGGTGAAGCTGACGAGTTCACCGTCGGCCGTCTCCCTGGCGGCGAGGCCGACCCAGTAGGGCAGACCCGACGCTTCGGCCGCATCGAGCGCGTGCGGCATGCGGTCGGGATGGAACATCATCTCGAGCAGGATCATGTCGCAACCCTCGTCCGCGTGGAGCATGGCGAGTTCGGTGAACGCCTCGAGTTGGCGGGCGGCCGGCGGGATCCGTGAGTGGTCGTTGTAGCCCGAGCCAGGGATGAGCGGAACCATGTGCGACAGCGAACCGGCGACGGCGACGTCGGTTGCTCCGCTCTCGGCCCGCGCACGGTGCGCGACCTGCACGGCTGTGCGGTTCAAGGCGTTGAAGTGGTCGGACAGGCCGGCCGATCCGAGCATGATGCGCGATGAGGCGTAGGTGTTCGCCGTGATGATCTTGGCGCCCGCCGCGATGTAGTCCCGGTGGATTGCCTCGAGCAGCGCCTCGTTGTCGAGGGTTGCGGCTCCGCACCACGCCTCCGGATTCATGGAAGCGCCGCGGCGCTCCAACTCGGTACCGGTTCCGCCGTCAATGATGACCGTCTCGCCACGCTCGAGCGTGGTAGCGATTGATTCGTAACTCACGCCGAGAGGCTATGGGCGAAAACCGTCGTCCGATCGCAGCGTCGACACGATCGTTTCGGACCGGCTGAGCTCAGTCTTCGTTGTCGACGACGGTGGCGGTGGCGAGGTCGTCGACGATGAGGTGATCGTTCGACGTGGTTCGGTAGGCGGCCCGGAACAGCAGGTGCACACCGACGGGCAGCGTGAGGGTCATTGCGACCGCTGCGATCAGGAGCTGCGCTGCGCCGGTGAGGCCGAGCTCGAGCACGGCCCCGATCGCAACGATGAGAAACGCGATCGGGCTGGCCTTCCCAGCAGCGTGGAAGCGGGCGTATGGCGTCGAGAAGCGCAGGATCCCGATGCCGGCAAGCAGTGCGACGAGGCTGCCCATGAGGACGATGACCGACGACAGCGTGCTCACGATGAGCCTCCCGGTCGGCTGGCCTCGCGCTCGAGAAAGCGACTGGCGGCGACGGTGGCGGTGAAGCCGATGATGGCCAACACAGCCATCAGCACGAGATAGGTGGTGTCGTCACGCCGAGCGGCATCGATGGCGATGGCTCCCATGAACGAGATGAGCGTGACGTCGAGTGCCATCACTCGGTCGGCCAGGCCGGGGCCGCGGAGCACCCGGTAGGTGCCGCACAGCGCAGCGATGCCGAAACAGGCGATGGCGAGGGCGGAGATCATGATCGTGCTCCCGTTCCGCTGTCGGAGGAGTCCTTGCTCGATTCCACGCGGTCGCTTCGTCGAGTCGTGGGGAGCGCAGCACACGTGAGGCGGGCGAGCTTGTGGGCGTGCTCGATGGTCTCCTCACGGCGATTCGTGTGGAGCAGGTGGAGATACAGCGTGTTGGCTTCGGGGTCCGTGTCGACCACGGCGGTGCCGGGCGTGAGGGTGATGGCGACGACGAGGAGAAGGAAGTGGTTGCGAGCCTCCGGGTCCTCCAGCTGCACGGCGATGACGGATTCGTTGGTGTAGTCGGTCGGCGTCAGGATCTCGCTCGCGACGCTGACGGTCGACTTGATCAGGTCGACGACGACGAGCCACATGAGCTGGCCGAGCGCGATCGGGTTCACCGTGCCGTCACCCGGCGGTCCGATGCCCAAGGCGGTCACCGCCGCCCCGATCGCAAAGCCGGCGACGACGTTCGCCACGGAGAACTCACCCCACAATCCGCACCACAGGAACATCAACGCGGTGATGGTGATCAGGTGCCGAGGCTTGGCCAACCGCATCACGACGTCACCTCCTCGGTGTAGACCCCGGGGGTTCGCAGCTCTTCGGCTGCTTGGCTGCTCAGGTCGAACAGGGTGCCGGCGAAGAACGAGATGGTCAGGGTGCCGGCGACGGCGAGGCCGGTCGCGCTGACCATGGCCAGTCGATTGCCGCGGTCGGTCTGGACCGGAGAGATCTCATCGGGTGTCGGACCCCAGAACACGCCGAGCCAGATCTTCGTCATCGACAGCAGCGTGAGCGCACCGGCCACGAGGGCGACGGTGACGATCACGGGCGATGCGGCTTCGATGCCGGCGGAGATGACCGCGAACTTCGCCACGAAGCCGGAGAACGGCGGCAGCCCGGCGAGGCTGAGCGCCGGGATCGCGAACAGCGCAGCGATGAGCGGCCGTCGCCCGGCCAAGCCGCCAGACCGATCGAGCGTGCTGGTTCCCTGGTGGTTCTCGATGAGTCCACCGACGAGGAACAACACCGTCTTCACGGGCATGTGGTGGATGAGGAACAAGATGGCGCCGGTCGTACCGGCAGCGCTGAACAGGCCGAGTCCCATCAGCATGTAGCCGATCTGGCTGATGATGTGGAACGACAAGATGCGCTTCACATCCGACTGAGCCAGGGCCCCGATGGCACCGACGACCATGGTGAGACCGGCGATGATCAACATCGCGGGTCCGAGCTGATCGAGTCCCATCAAGGTGTGGAACCGGATCATGGCATAGATGCCGATCTTGGTGAGCAGACCAGCGAAGACGGCGGTGATTGTGGTCGGCGCGGTGGGGTAGGAGTCTGGAAGCCAGGAGAACAGCGGGAAGATCGCCGCCTTCGTGCCGAACACGACGAAGAACCACGCCCCGATGCCGAGCTGGACACCATCGGAGAGCTCGGGGATCCGTTCGGCGAGGAGTGCCATGTTCACCGTGCCGGTCGCGGCGTAGACGATCGCCAGGCCGAACAAGAAGAGCGTCGATGAGAACAGGTTCATGACGACGTAGGTCATGCCGGACTGGATCTGACCGCGGCGGCCCTGGTGGGTGAGGAGCACGTAGCTCGACACCAAGATCAGCTCGAAGGCCACGAAGAGCGTGAAGAGGTCGCCGGTGAGGAAGGCCAGCGAGACGCCTGAGGTCAACACGCCGAGCAGCGGGCCGCTGAGCTCGGGGTTGGCGCCCCAAGCGGTGCGGCGCTGTCCGATGGCGAAGATCTCGACGACGAAGATGATCAGGAGCGCCACCGGCAGGACCAGTGAGGCGAACAGGTCGGCGACGAGGACGATGCCGAGTTCGGGCGCCCACCCGCCGATGCGGGCGACGTGTGTGCCTTGGTCCTCGACCGTGATGAGCATGATGATCGAGGAGAGTGCAGCAGCGGCGAGCCCGGCGAGGGTGACGGCGTCGCGAGCCTTCGGCTGACTCCGCAGCAACAACCCGACGGCCGATGCGACCAGCGGGGCGATGATCGTGATGGCGATGAGGCTGTTCATGTCGAGGCCTCCTCACCGCTCGAGGTGGCAGCGCCAGCCTCACCACTCGACGTTGCAGTGCTCGATGCGGTGGTGCCAGCCGCCTCGCCATCGGTTCGCTCGTCGTCGTGATCGAGGGCCGCGATGCGGCGGTCTTCGAGGTCGTCCTCGACGAGGTCGTCGCCCGTGAGCGCTTGCTGGCGCCCGGCGAGGGCGAGGAGGAAGAGGGTGAGGCCGAACGAGATCACGATCGCGGTGAGTGCGAGGGCCTGGGGCACCGGGTTGGCGATGGCCTCGTCGGACGTGCCGGCGATCGGGGCGCCACCGGGCGCCCCACCGGAAGCGAGGAGGGCGAGCACGGAGGCATGTCCGAGGAGTGAGAAGCCGAGGATGATCCGGCTCAGGGATCGGGCCGTGATGAGGTAGAGGCCGACGGCGGTCAAGCCACCGATCGCGAGGAGCAGTGACACGCTCATGCTGGTGCCACCTCGTCTGAACCCGTCGTCCCGCCGTCGTCGGACCCGCGGTTCTCGAGCAGCGTGTCGACAGACAAGCCGTCGAGCAGGGCGAGGATGAGCCCGACGACGATGGCGGTGACGCCGATGTCGAAGGGGAGTGCGGACCCTGACTTGACCTTGCCGAAGATCGGAATCGACGTTTCGACGATCTTCTGGTCGAGCATCGGGTCGCCCCACAACAACGGGGCGACAGCCACGGCGGCGACGATCAACGAGCCGACGGAGATGATCTGCGTGGCGAAGCGGGGCTTTTGCAGCCCGGCCAGAGTTCGCAGAGTGATCACGGCACCGAACACGAGTCCGGCAGCGAAGCCACCGCCGGGACTGTTGTGGCCGGCGAAGAGCAGGTAGAGACCGACCACGAGAGCGATCGGACTGGCGGCTTGCACGCCGAGGCAGACAATGGGGGAGCGTGCGGCGATCATGTCGCTGCCTCCTCGGTGCGTGCTCGGGCGAGGGCGAGGATGCCGACCGCAACGGTGGCGAGCACCACCACCTCCCCGAGCGTGTCGAGCGCTCGCAGGTCGGTGAGGATGACGTTGACGATGTTCTTGCCGCCACC
>CALLIQ010000526.1 GCA_938008925.1 uncultured Acidimicrobiales bacterium | reverse complement strand
GTCACCGAGATCCACTGGCCGATCAAGCGCCTCCGAGCCGACGATCAGCCCGACACGAAAGCGAGCACACGATGACCGTTCGAATCGGCGCCATCACCTTCGACTGCGCAGACCCCATGACGATGTCAGCGTTCTGGTCGGAAGCGACCGGCCGCCCCGTCGACGAGGGGGCGAGCGAGTTCTTCGCCAGCATCGGGATGAAGAACCCCGAGGGCGGGCCGCGCTGGCTTTTCGCTCAGGTTCCCGAGGCCAAGACGGCGAAGAACCGCTGCCACCTCGATCTCGAGGCCGACGATCCGGCCGCCGAGGTCAAACGCCTCGTCGGGCTCGGGGCAACCCACGTCGCCGAGAAGGACGAGTGGAACTTCCAGTGGAACGTCATGGCCGACCCCGAGGGCAACGAGTTCTGCGTCTCACGTCCTCACTGATTCGAGGCAACGGAACGGCGCCTAGCCGGCCGCCGCCCACTCGGCGAGCACGGCGCGCGTCGCATCGTCGGTCGGGAAGAAGGTCTCGAAGCGCAGCTCTTCGAGCGTGACATCGTACGGCGCGCCGATCGTGGCGATCGTGGTGATGAGGCGCACCTCTCGCCCGTCGAGCGTGTCGGTGTGCATCGACACGACGAGATCGCTCCCCGTCGGCAGCATCGGTTGACGGCGCAGCGCGTCGACGTCCGGGAGCGCCACCATCTCTTCGAAGAACTCGGCGAGCCCCTCGTCGGCGGGTCGGTGGTGCACTTCGCGCTCGAGGCGCTGAATCAGCGAGGCGCCGAGCGCATGCCAGTTCCGGGTCCGGGGCCGAACACCATCGGGGTGAAGCCCGAGCCGGTTCAGGTTGAGTACGTCACCGAGTGCTTCGCTCGTCGGCTCGACGACGTTCGCCAACAGCGACATCGCCCCAGCGTTGGCGTCGACCAGGTCGCCTCGCCGGTCGACGACTGCGGCGGGGTTCGGCATGTGGGCGTCGAGCAGCGTCGACAACACCGAGCGAACGTCGTCCATCGCCGGAGCGTCCAACGTGGTCTCCGGATAGAGCGGCGAAAACCCTGCTGCGTGCAACCAGCGGTTCCGGTCGCGAAGGGGAACGTCGAGCACGCCGGCGAGGTGGATGACCATCTCGCGACTCGGCTTCGCCTTGCCGGTTTCGAGAAAGCTGATGTGGCGCGTCGACACCTCGGCGTCGGCGGCCAGCTGCATCTGGCTGTAGCGCCGCTCCGACCGCCACCAGCGGAGCGTGTCGCCAAAGGTCTCGAGAGTCGTGGTCACCCGGACAACGATGCCATCGAGACCGCGCCCGATCCATGACCTGGCAGGTCATGGATCGATCAACGACCCGGATTCACGATGAGCCAATGACCACCACAACCACCAACCCCACGACCACCGCGAACACGAGCTCAAAGAACACGAGCACGCAGAACACGAGCACGCAGAACTCGAGCACCTCCACTCCTGCCGATCCACGACCGACCCCGATCCTGCGTCGGGTCTTCTGGGTCGACCGAGTGGTCGCACTGACGTCGGGGGTCGTCCTCATCGCCGCGAGTTCGGTGTTCGGCAACGTCCTCGACTGGTCGACGGCGGTCGTCGCCGCGCTCGGCGCCGCCCTGCTTCCCTACGGCGCGTTCCTCCACTGGATCGTGGCGGGAACTCGTCACGAGTCGGCGTTCGCCAAGCTCACCCTCGGCGCCGATGTCGCCTGGGTCGCCGCGTCGACCGTCGTGTTCGCCACCCTGTCGTCCGACGCCTCCGCCATCGCTCCGTGGCTCGTCGCTGGCCAAGCACTCGTCATCGCAGACATCGCCATCGCCAAGACCATCGGCTTCATGCGAGGCCGACGCTGACCTCGACCGCCTTCTGGAGGCCCGCCGCGCCACGGGTCGCGTTCTGGGGACGAATCGCGCTGCGAGCGGGTCGGTGAGTCTCCAGAACGGGATGCGAGGGGCGCAGGGTCTCCAGAACGGGGACTAGACCTTCGGCTTGTACGGGAGGCGCACCGTGACGAGCGCACCGCCCTCGTCACGGTTGGCGGCCGAACAGGTCCCGCCGTGCAGATCGACGATCGTCCTGGCGATCGCCATACCGAGACCGGCCGATCCGGACCGGTCGCCTCGCCGAAATCGCTCGAAGACGTGGTCGATCATGCCCGGATCGAACCCCGGGCCGTCGTCGGCCACCTCGATGACGGCGTGCACCGTCTCCATCGACGTGGTCACGGTGACATTGCTCGACCGGGCAGCCGCGTTGCGCACGATGTTGTCGACGGCCTGACGGACGAGCCCGTAGTCGGCGTCGACCACAACGCCGTCGACGACCTCGGCGGTGACCGTGCACCCGTCGACCCTCGTGGCCGACACGACTTCCTCCGCGAGGAGATCCAGACGGAGCGGGGCGAGGCGAGGGCTGGCTTGGCCGGCCTCGAGACGTGCGAACTCGAGCAGGGCGCCCACCGAGGATCCGGCGCGTTCGCTCGCCGCCAAGATCTCCTCGAGCGACTCGCGATAGTCATCCGCTTCGCGATCTCGGGCCAACGCATGACCGGCGGAGGCTTGAATCACCGCGAGCGGGGTGCGCAGCTCATGGGCGGCATCGGCGATGAAGTCACGGTTGACGTTGTGGGCCCGGTCGACCGGACGCCGGCTCCGACCGACCAGCCACCAGCCGACGCCGCCGGCCAGCAGGCTCACGGCGAGCGCCGAGGCGATCCAGCGCAACCGAGCGTTCGCGATCTCACCGTCTTCCCAGTCGCGGTTGACCACGGCGAGCAGGGCGGTCTCGTCGTCGAGGCCGACCGCGACGGCCGTCCAGCGGCCGTCGAACTCGTACTCCCTGACGAACTCACCACCATCGATCACCGGCTCGGTGAGAGCGGTCACCTGCGGCTCGGTCCACGTGTCGCCCATTGGTTCGAACCAGCCGCTCTCGGGGTTCGAGAACCAGACGTTGCCCGGCATCTCGTCGCCGATGCGCCAGGCGATCATCGTCTGTTCGATGCGGCTCTTCGCTTCGAAGTAGGTGTCGTCCTTCGCCCGGTCACGGTCTGCCCGGTATCCGTTGAGCGCGAAGGGAGCGACGAACGCCAGCGCGACGAGCGCGGCGGCGAGCGAGATCAACCACCGGCTTCGATCGGCGATCACGTCGCCGTCCCCGACCGATTCATCCGGTAGCCGACGCCGCGCACCGTCTCGATCGGATCGTCAGCGCCGGGCAGGTCGAGTTTTCGTCGGAGGTTCGCGATGTGCACGTCGACGACGTTCGACAGCCCGTCGTAGTTCGCATCCCAGACGTGATCGAGGAGCTGTTCGCGACGACAGACCTCGTCGGCGTGGCGCATCAGATAGTCGAGCAACGAGAACTCGCGAGCGGTCAAGGGCACCATGATGGCGCCCCGCAGCACGGTGTGGGCGGCGGGATCGAGCGTGACGTCGCCGACTTCGAGGATCGGCGAAGCGGTTGCCTTGGGGCGGCGGAGCAGCGCGCGGACGCGGGCGGCGAGCTCGGGATAGGCGAAGGGTTTCGGGAGATAGTCGTCGGCTCCGGCATCGAGTCCCTGGACTCGATCGGCGATCCCATCGCGTGCGGTGAGCATCAGAATCGGGGTTGCCGCCGCGCCGGGATCCGCACTCGATCGGACGGTCCGGCACAGATCGACGCCGTCGCCGTCTGGCAGGCCGAGGTCGAGGACGATGAGGTCGTACTCGTTGAGTCGCAGGTGCTCGGTGGCATCGGCGACCGTCCCGGAGCGGTCGACGGCGTGTCCTTCCTCGACGAGACCACGCTCGATCACCGTCGCAAGAGGAGCGTCGTCTTCGACCAGGAGCAAGCGCACTCGTTCCAGTGTGTCGTATGAGATCGGCCTGCGTCGCATCTTCGGTTTCATCTCCAACGCCCATTACAGCCGGGCGATCATGAAGCAAAGATGAAGCGCCACTTCACGATCGCTTCATGATCGAGCGATCAAGGTCGTCGGCATGCTCACTCGTCGATTCGCCTCCCGGAGCCGTGTCGGTTCCGCCCAGAGCACCGCGCCCCTCAGCGGAGCCACTCGGTCGAACGTGCTCGAACTCGATCCGACCAAGGCCAGCGCCGCCCACCTGGCCCGTCGGGCCACGTTGTCTCCGTCGGCGAGGCGGATCGACGAGCTGGCCTCACGTTCGTGGGGTGACGCCGTCGAATCCCTGCTCGACGGCCCCGAGCCGACCGGGTCGGCGCCACAGAGCGAGGATTGGGGCGATGCGGTCACCTGGTGGATCGACCGCATGCTCGACGACGACAACGGCCTCGGCGAACGCATGGCCTGGTTCTGGCACACGCACCTCACGACCAACGTCTACAAGACCGAGAACGCCCTGATCGCTCCGCAGATCGACCTGCTGCGAACCAATGCGCTCGGCAACTACCGGACCATGCTCCAGGCCTACGTGGTCGACGGCGCGCTCCTCCACTACCTCGACGGCCACTACTCGATGGCCTCCAACCCGAACGAGAACCTCGGTCGCGAGCTCATGGAGCTCTTCACGATCGGCCGAGGCAACTACACCCAAGACGACGTCCGAGCCGCCTCGCGAGCACTCGCCGGATGGGTCGTCGACGACGACACCAACGTCGTCCGGTTCGAACGCTCACACGCCTTCCTGGCGCCGATGATCTTCCTCGGCGAGCAGGCCGACTGGGACACGGCGTCGATCGTGGATCGACTGTGCGATCACCCGGCCACGGCGGCCCGCGTCTCGGCCAAGGTGTGGCGACATCTCGTCGGTACCCACCTCGACGAGGCCGGTGCAGCTGCGCTCGGCGAGTGGTGGCAGGCGGAGGATCTCGAGATCAAGCCGCTGGTCGCTCGCATCCTGCGCTCCGAAGAGTTCGCCGACGCTCGCTGGACCCGACCGAGGACCGCCTTCGAGTGGTCGCTCGCCACGCTGACCGCGCTCGAGCTCCCGACGCCCGAGAACGTGTGGCAGTTCGCCGATCTCGGCCAGGCGCCCTACCTCCCTCCGAACGTGGCGGGATGGCCAGACGACGACCGCTGGTTGTCCGGCGGATCGATGCTCAACCGAGCCTCGACCCTTTGGCAGATCGGTGAGGGCAGCGCGGCCGACACAGCGCTGGCGGTCGACGAGATCCTCGATCGATGCGGCCTGCACGACGTCACCCAAGCAACCAGCGACGCTCTACGCGCCGCGGGCAGCCGGGAAGGCCTCGACGACCTCGGCATCGCCCGCCTGCGGTGGCGCCTCGCACTCTCTTCACCGGAGTTCAACCTCGCATGACACGCCGATCCACCTCCCAAGAACAGCCCCGACCGACTCGCAGCTCGCTCACACGGCGCGCGTTCCTCAACCAGGCCGTGGCCACCGGCGCCCTCACGGCTGGCGGGTCGCTCCTCGCCGCGTGTTCGACCTCGCCGACCTTCGGCGCGCCGAGCACGACGCTCGGATCCACCGATCCGAACACCACGCCGATCGAACCCACGGGGCGCCTCGTGCCCGGCCGAGTCGACGGGCGGATCCTCGTCGTGATCGACCTCCAGGGCGGCAACGACGGATTGTCGACCGCGATTCCGGCGGATGACCCGATCTACTACGACCTCCGGCCGAATCTCGCGCACGACGACGCCGATGTGCTGGCCGTGAACGATCGGCTCGCCCTCAACCCGAACCTCGCCAGGCTCGACGCTCGAGGTGTGACCGTCGTCGAAGGCGTCGGCCCAGCGGCCGATGGCGATCTCAGCCACTTCGCCATGACCGAACGATGGGAACGAGGCGACGCGACCGGGGCAGCGAACCAGCGAACCGGATTCCTCGGACGGCTCACCGATGCGCTCGACGACGGCGGCGTCCTCGTCGGCGCATCGATGGCGGGCCCGACACCGCACTTCGTCAACACGGCGGCATCGACGCTCGCGCTGTCCGGCATGGACGCCCTTTGGTTCCTGGAGGAGAACGACTGGACCGATGCCGATGCCTACCGAGATCTCGTGTCGTCCTTCTCCCCCATCACCGGCTACTCCGACGAGGTCGCGAGGATGTCCGGCATGGTTCCGGCCGCCTTCGACACCCTCATCGACCTCGCCGACCGCCTCGGCGGCGGCGACGACGAAGAGGTCGACTGGGATGACCCGATGCTCGAATCGGGCGGCGATCTCGGACGCCAGCTCTACCTGGCGTCGGATCTCCTCGCCGCCGACGTCGGCACGCGCGTCGTCTATGCGAGCCACGGCGACTTCGACACCCACGAGGGTCACATGTATCGCCACGACGATCTCATGGGTCAGCTCGACGTCGCCGTCGACGGCTTCCTGCGGCGCATCGACGACGCGGGCATGGCCGACCAGGTACTCGTCGCGACGATCAGTGAGTTCGGTCGGCGTGTGGCGGAGAACGAGCGAGGTCTCGATCACGGCTCGGCGTCGTCGATGCTGGTCGCTGGTCCAACGGCCGAACGCATCATCGGCGAGGCCTCACCACTCGACGAACTCGACGAAGACGGGAACCTGGCGACGACGGTCGGATTCGACCGCTATCTGGCCTCGCTCGCCGAGGAGTGGCTCGGCGTCGAGGCCGCATCGGTCCTCCCGGACGAACCAGCACCCCTCGGCCTGATCACGAGCTGACCGGCGGGCGTCGTCGGCCGCCTACGCTCGTCCGCGAGCGTTCGCGGGGAGCTGAGACCTTCGGCGGGCTGGCGATGGGTGGGCTCGGTAGGCTCAGGCCCGTGTTGAATCGAACGACTCCTTCGAATCGCGCAGGGCGGCAAATCCTCTCCCTCATCGCAGTGCTCATTGCGGTGACCCTCGGATTCGTCGGGCCGGCGGCTGCTCAGTCCATCGACGACGTCGGCGACGAGGTCGATCAGACGGGCCGGTTCGTCGAGAAGACCGTCGACGCCGAGCTCGAAGGAGCGATCGACCGAGCCAACGCCGCAGACATCGGCTTCGTGTGGCTCGACCAAGGTGGCAACGACGCCGAGCAGATCGCGACGTCGCTCGCCCAGTACCTGGTCCAAATCGACTCGAGCTACCGGTCCATCGTCGTGCTGAACAACGACAGCGTGTGGGTCACCTCCCGGGGCGACAACGGCACAGAGGCCGGCCAGAACGCCCGAGAGCTCTTCGCCATTGGCGACGAGGCCGGCGGCCTCGACTTGGTGACCGACACGATCACGGGTGCGATCGACGGCGACCTCACCACGAACACCACCACCGCATCGGGCGAGGCCGGCAGCACCTCTGGGGAATCCGCCAGCTCATCGAGCTCATCGGGCTTCCCCTGGATCCTCCTGATCGTCCTCGGCCTTCTCGCCTTCTTCGGACTCCGGTTCTTGAGCGGGCGCCGCCGCTCTCGCAAGCAGCTCGAGGCCAACATGGAGGCCGACCGGCTCGAGATTCGAGAACAGCTCAAGAACAACGCCGACCGGGTCATCGACCTCGGTGATCGAGTCATCGCCGCCGGCGACCCGGAGATGATCCGAACCTACGAGAAGGCCAGCTCCACCTATCAGGACGTCAGCCAGTCGATCGACGCGGCCGCCACGGCCGAGGAGGTCGACCGTCTCGACGATCGGATCGACGAGGCGGAGTGGCAGTTCGAAGTGATCGAGGCGACCCTCGACGGCAGACCGGCCCCGGCATCACCGGCCGACCTCGAACCCCCGCCCCCACCGTCGGCCGACGATCGAATCGATCCACCGGCGGCGCAGGAGCGCCCGACCGTCACCCGTCGAGGCCGGACCGTTCCCCCGCTCGGCGATCCGTCCGACGTGAATCGGCGATCGTCGCCTTCCTCGACGCACCAGCGCCAGCGCCGGTCGACCCGATCGAGCGGTGGCGGCCTCGGCGGCATGCTCGCCGGCGGCATGGGCCGCATGCTCATGAGCGTCGTCGCATCCATGCTGCTCGGCGGCATCAGTCGAGGCGGAACGTCGCGCCGCTCCCAGCGCCGAGGCGGTTTCGGCGGTGGCTTCGGTTCGAGCTCGGGTGGCATCGGCGGACCCGGCGGCGGCGTGTTGCGGCGGCGGCGTTGAGACGCTGTGCCGTGATCATCGGTGTGCCCGTCGGTGTGCCGATCCGTGTGCCCATCCATGTGACTGTCACACCGCTCCGTCAAGATGGTTTCCATGGCTGAGGCACCCGCCCATCTCTCCCCGTCGTCGGCATCGTCGTTCGACGGTTGCCCCCGCCGTTG
>CALLIQ010000525.1 GCA_938008925.1 uncultured Acidimicrobiales bacterium | reverse complement strand
CCCGCCCTGAAGCACCCCTGCACTCTTCACCCACCGCCACCCGCACGCTTCACCCACCGCCCCGCACCCATCGTCCCGCTTCCAGCGCCCCGCTTCCACCGCCGGACAGTCTGATTCTGGAGATCCTGCGCGCCGCTCCATCGGATCTGGAGACGAGGCGCGCCGAGATCGGCGCGAGACCGCTCCAGAACGGAGCCTGGGGCGCGGACGATCTCCAGAACGGGGTGGCGGCAGCGGAGGTTGCGGGACCGGGACGGGCGATGGGGCAATCGACCCCGGTCGCACCCTTTCGACCCCTGCGTCACGTACGGTAAGGTCCCTCGCACTGATTGTGGTCAGTGCAGGTCAGGGCAGACCGGATTGGCAATGGCGGAGATGTTGTGGAGAGTTCGATTCAGGACGGCTGCGGCCGTCCTGCTCGGCGCAGTAGCGGGATTGACGCTGCTGGACCTCCTCGCGCGTCCTGACGACACCGACCGCGGTCCACTCATCACGATCGCCTCGCTCTTCGCCGTCGGGGCGCTCACGGCGACCACGCTCCCCTGGGAACGATGGTCTCGACTCACCCGCATGGTGCCGGCCATCGCCGCCCTCGTCGGCGTGGTCATCGCCGTGTCGGTCGCCGACAGCGCCAACTCCACCTACGCGCCCGTGATCCTCACGATCATCGCCGTGCTCGTCACCGGCTACGTCGGCTTCGTGGCCTCCCCCGGCTGGGCGCTCGGCGCCAGTCCGTTCATCCTCGTCGCCCTCCTGCTGGCACGGCAGAGCCAACCGACGCGCGTGTCGCTCATGGTCCCGCTCGTCGCGGTCCCGGTCGCTGCGGTGATCGCTGAACTCATTTCGATGCTCGTCTACCGCCTCGAACGGGGCGACGGGTTGAGTCGCCGACGGATCGCTCGCCTCGGCCGCCTCGAAGACGTCCTCCGACAATTCCGACGACCGGGCACGTTGAGCCAAGCCGCTGAACAGGTCGCTCAGGCAGCCATCGACATCTTCGACGTCGACCGTTCCACGGTCGTGCTCCGCGATTCCGCCGGGGCGCTCATCCCGGTCAGCATCGGCCCGTCATCGCAGAGCGAACCGGACGCGGCCACCGCCGACCTCGTCGCCCAGACGATCATGGGAGACGAACCCCGCATGGTCCCGACCGGCACCAATGGCACGATGCTCGTGCTCCCACTTCCTGCGGCGGACGCGCCGGCGGGCGCTGTGCTCGTGTATCCGGTGCCAACCGACGATCCCGAGTTCACGATCGACCTGGCACGGCTGTTCGGTGTCCAGGTCGGCATCGCCATCGAGCACCTCTTCGTCATCGACGAACTGAACCGGGCCAGCACGCGAGACGCGCTGACCGGTATCGGCAACCGTCGTCACGCCGACGCGCTGCTCGAGTCGCTCCGCCCGGGCGATGCGCTCGTCCTCCTCGACCTCGACTTCCTCAAGACGGTGAACGACACGATGGGCCACGCCGCAGGCGATCAGGTCTTGCAGGAACTGAGCGCCCATCTGAGCACCGAGCTGCGTGACTCCGACACCTCGGCCCGACTCGGCGGAGACGAGTTTCTGGTGGTCGCCCGGCGGGCGCACGCCGACCCACTCGCCGTCGCCAGCCGTATTCTCAGCGGTTGGGTCGGCAAGGGCGGCCTCACGACCCTCTCGGCCGGCGTCGCGCTGCACGATGCCGAGGCCACGACCAGCGAGACCTTCGACCGGGCTGACACGGCGCTGTACGCCGCAAAGCGAGCGGGCAAGGACCAGGCGAAGCTCTGGACCCAAGGCGATCCGGATGGACCGGGCCAAACAGGAACTGACGTCGCGACGCCGAGCACGTAGTGTTTGAGGCGGACCGAGATCCCACGATCGATTGACGAGGACTCCGATGACCGACATCGCCGACCGCCCGAGCACCGACACCGAATCGCCCGTCCTACGGCGCATTCCTCGTCCCGAGACCTTCGACAACGTCGAAGACGAACGCCTGCATCGCAAGCAGCGCCTCGCCGCCGCATTCCGCATGTTCGGCCGGTTCGGGTTCGACGAGGGTGTGGCCGGTCACATCACGGCCCGCGACCCCGAAGACCCCGAGCGCTTCTGGGTCAACCCGTTCGGGATGAACTTCAAGCACATCAAGGTCTCCGACCTGATCTGCGTCGACCACAACGGCGATGTGGTCGTCGGCGATCGCCCGGTCAACGCCGCTGCGTTCGCCATCCACTCCCGAGTCCACCTCGCCCGGCCCGACGTCATCGCTGCCGCTCACTCGCACTCGGTCTACGGCAAGGCCTGGTCGGCGTTCCGCCGCCCGCTCGACCCTCTGACCCAGGACGCCTGCGCGTTCTACGGCGACCACGCCGTGTTCGACGACTACACCGGCGTCGTGCTCGACCTCGAAGAGGGCGACCGCATCGGCGCCGCGCTCGGCGATGGCAAGGCTGCCATCCTGGCCAACCACGGCAACCTCACCGTCGGCCATTCCGTCGAGGAGGCCGTCTGGTGGTTCATCACGATGGAGCGTTCCTGCCAGGCGCAGCTCCAGGCCGAGGCGGCGTCAACCCGTCATGAGCCCGTGCTGATCGAGCACGAGATGGCGCTGCACACGGCCAGTCAGGTCGGCAGCCACAGCGCCGGCTGGTTCAGCTTCCAGCCCCTGTGGGACTGGATCACTCGCGAAGAGCCCGACCTCTTCGACTGACGGCCTCGGCCCGATTCAGATCAACCCGAAGGTCAGCCCTCGGCGGCCGTCGGCAGTTCGGCGACCCCGGGGTGCAGTTCGACGATTGCAGCGTCGACCTCTTCTTTGACGCCCGCGAGCGGCAGGACGTTCAGCACGCCCTGACCGTTCTGCAAGATGTCGATGAGCTCGTCGCCGTTCTTGGCGACGACCGATCGCGCCCCGTTGATCACGAGGTTTGCGGAGGCGACGTCTTCGTTGAGCTGATCGCGCAGATAGGCGAAGACCTCACGCACCGACTCGAGCTTGATGCCCGAGTCGAGCAGCGACTTGATGACCTTCAGCTCGAGCAGGTCTTGGTAGGTGTAGCGACGACGAGTTCCGGAGCCCGAGGCATCGGCGGCACTCGGCCGGATGAGATCGGTCCTGGCCCAGTAGTCGAGCTGGCGGTACGTGATGCCGACGATCTCTGCCGTGCGCTTGCCGCTGTAGGTCTCGCTGCTGGACATGGGGCCTGCCTTGTGTGGAACGGGGCGATGAAAGGAGCCCGTGGAGCAGACGGTAGGTGCAACCCGTGACGAAGTCACGACGGTGAAATTACAGCCTTGCTACCTTCGGAGCGTGCTGATCGTACGAATCCTCGCGCGAAGAGTCAACGACCTACCACGATGAGCGCGAAACCGACTCCCAGTTCAACGCCCAACTCAACGCCAGACTCGACCGAACACTCGACCGAGCGACGCCAGGCCGATCAGCTCGTCGCTGCCTCTCTCGGACCCGAGGTGCGGGTCACCGACAGCACCGACGTCGGCCAGGGGCGAGGCGTGTTCTCGACCGTTCTCCGGCTCGAGTTGGACACCATGGCGCCGAACGCCGCGGCCGGCACCATTCCAGCGTCGTGTGTGGCCAAACTTCCCGTCGACGGGCCGAACGGTCATGCCGCCATCGCGAGTGGCGCGGTCGAACGCGAGCTCCTCGCTTACCGAACGCTGCTCCCCATCGACGGCTTGCGCACACCAACGCTCCTCGGCACGCTCGAGTTCGATGACGGCTCGGCGGCGCTGTTGCTGGAAGACCTCACCGAAGCGAGGCGTGTCGATCAGCTCGATGGGCTCGGCGCACACGACACGCTCGCCGTGGTCGACGGTCTCGCTGCGCTACATCGGCACTTCGAACACGAGCAACCGCCATCGGTCCGATCCAACACGCCCACCACGTTCGCGGTCGACACGCTCGAGACCGGGATCGACGCCTTACGGGACCGGTGGGCGATGAGCCCTGCGCAGGTCGACGTGTTCCGTGTCCTGCTCGACCACCGAACCGAACTGCTCGACCGGTTCGTCTCGCTCACACCGACGCTCTGCCACGGTGACCCCCGTGCCGACAACCTCGTGTTCGAAGACGCCGGTGCTGGTGCCGGTGCCGACGACGGCGACGCCGATGCCGCCGAGGTCGTCTTGTTCGATTGGCAACAGATCGCCGTGCAAGCAGGCGAGGCGGATCTCGCCTGGTTGTTGTCGACGAGCCTCGAGCCGACCGTGCGGCGAGACGTCACGCCGGCTGCGATCCGTCGCTACGCCGAAGGCCGGGGCCAGAGCGAGTCCGAAACTGCGGACGCTCTCACCACGGCGCTGGTGTTGCCCGGCCTGGCCGTGCTGTTTCTCGCCCAGCGAGCGTCGGACTCACCGAGAACCGACGCGTTCATCCGCACCAGCATCGAGCGAATCGCCGATGCTGCGGCAACGTTGGCGTCGACGATTGGTTGAAACCAGGGCGCGGGAAGAGCGCCCTGGCGGTCTCAGGAGGCGAAGTCGTCGGGGTTGACGGCATCGAGGAACTGGCGAAGCTCCTCGACCATCTGTTCCTCTTCGTCTTCGTCCTGCTCGTCGTCCTCGATCCCGGCGTCTTCGACCAGCGCCTCCTCGGCGAAGATCGGAGTTTCGGTTCGGACGGCCAACGCGATGGCGTCAGAGGGCCTGGCGCTCAAACTGAGCACCTCACCGCTTGCATCGCGCAGCAACAGGTCGGCGTAGAAGGTTCCGTGTCGTAGCTCGGTGATCACGATCTGCTCCAGCGTCGCACCGAGTCGCTCGATGGTCGACACGAACAGATCGTGGGTCATGGGCCGGGCCGTGGGGGTCTCCGACAGGGCGAGGTCGATTGCGTGGGCTTCGGGGCCACCGATGTAGATCGGCACCGTCCGACGGGCTCCCTCGACTTCGCGAAGCAGGAGAATCGGCGCGCTCGCGGGCATCTGGACCCGGACGCCGACCAACTCCATCTCGATCGTCATCGCGTCAGACTAACCGCGCTGGCTCGGCAGCTGTGTGCGAACTCGCTGTCGCATCAGAATCGCCCGCAGACTGGCGGCCAACTCAACGAGATCGTCGAGCGTTTCGACCGACTTTCGCCGGAGTTCCGGGTCTCGGCGATGCATCATCGGCTCGACCACCTGGAACAACATCTCGACTTCTCGCTCCGCCCCGACGCGGAACGTGCGGAGGTGACGAGCGTCGAGCCCGTACGCGCCGAACTGTGAGGCGAGCCGCGCGATCATCAGCGCTTCGCCGTCGTAGAGCATCGTCGGGCCGATCTCCCGGCCGGACAGCAGTCCGAATCGTTCGAGGTCGAGGATGGTCGCCATCGAGCATCCGGATGCTTCGGCGAGTTCTTCCTTGGTGAGGGCGACATCGAGGTCGATGTCGTCTTCGTTGCCGTCGGTCTGACCGCGCCGCTCGGTGACGAGCTGGGATGCCCGCACCGCAGCGTCGGCCTTCTCGATCGTGTCGGGTGCGGCGCCCGCCGCAGGCGTCGACAGCACCTCCTCGACGGAGATTCGATGTGAGTCGTCGACGGGCTCGTCATCGGGGCCCGTATCGGAGTCCTGGTCGTCGGCCGGTTCCTCGGCGAAATCGACAACCACATCGGCGTCGACAACCACATCGGCCACATCGGCATCGACCGCTGTGCCGGCGTCGCCGGACCTCTCGACCTCAGGTTCGGGTTCACCCTGAGGCTGCCCCTCCCCCGCCACTCCAGCAGCGGGATCGGCGACCTCAACCTCGAGTGGAGCCTCAGCCCTCTCGCTGGCACCGGCGCCCTCGCTGCCACCGTTCTCGGTCGTCTCGTCGAGCCCGGACGTCGGGTTGGCCTGATCGCCGAGATCGAGCTCGGCTTGGGCTGCGGTGTCGGCATCGGTGCCGAGATCGGCTTCGCCGTTGTCGAGACGATCGCGAATCACCTTCAGCGGCAGATAGTGGTCGCGCTGCTGGACGAGAATCCACTGCAGCCGTTGGAAGTCGGCCTCGTAGAACCGCCGGTAACCCGACGGCGTCCGCTCGGGACTGATCAGCCCCTGGCTTTCGAGAAACCGGATCTTCGAGATGGTGATGTCGGGAAACTCGTCCTGAAGAAGCGACAACACTTCGCCGATCGACCAATGGTCACCACGTACGGCCACGCCGCCCCCTACCCCTCGTCGCCTTCGAGTGCCACGAACACGAGTTTGAACTTGCCGACCTGCAGCACATCGCCATCGGAAAGCGGAGCGCGATCGACACGGTCGCGGTTCACGTAGGTGCCGTTGAGGCTTCCTGCGTCGATCACGTCGTAGCCGTTCGGCGTTCGCAACACCTCGGCGTGTCGCCGTGACACGGTGATGTCGTCGAGAAAGATGTCGCTCTCGGGATGGCGACCGATGAGGGTTTGTTCACCGTCGAGGCTGATCCGGCTTCCGCGCTTCGGGCCCTGACGGACGACGAGCATGCCCGTCGACGGCGCAGCGTCGGCGAGCAAACCCGGTGAATCGATCGTCGGATCGAGGGCCTCGGTGTCGTCGCTTCGCTTTTCGGACAGCGGTTTCCCGCACGACGAACAGAAGTTGGAGCCGAGCGGATTGTCGTAGCTGCAGCTGGGGCAGACCACCGCCATGATCAGCTCTCGGTGAGGGCGCGGTAGGCGGCGGCGTCCATCAGCGATTCGAGCGACGCAGGGTCGCTCAGCTCGACGACGCAGATCCACCCGTCGCCATAGGGATCTTCGTTGAGCCGCTCGGGGGCGTCGCCGAGGTCGGCGTTCACCTCGACCACGGTGCCGGCGACGGGGGCGTACACGTCAGAGACGGACTTCGTCGACTCGACTTCGCTCATCGCTCCACCCGGCTCGACGGTTGCACCGACTTCGGGAAGCTCGACGAACACGACGTCGCCCAATGCGTCTTGGGCGTAGTCGGTGATGCCGATCCGAACCCGGCCACCGTCTTCGGAGCGGATCCATTCATGGTCAGATGAGTAGCGGAGCTCGTCTGGGACGTTCATGGCTGAGAACTTACCTGACGCGCTTGGCGAAGGCGTTTCCTCGCCTCGGGTACGTACTGGGCAATCAGCGAATACCAGCTGTACGCGAGCCCGGGAGCGACGAAGATCCAAGCCAGCCACTGCAGGACGGGCGCGTACGACAGCGTGCTCTCGGCGCCGAGAAACATCGGGATGGCGAACATCAAGAGGAAGGCGCCGGTCTTGCCCTCCCAGGTGACGTCCATCGCCTCGATCCCCTTCGACTGCAACGTGATGGCGATCCCGGCCAGGATGACTTCTCGGGCCAAGATGGCGACGGCGAGCCACAGCGCCATCGAGCCGTCGATGACGATCGAGGGAATGGCCACCAGGAACATCAACCGGTCGACGGTCGGGTCGAAGAGGCGACCGAACTCGCTGGTCTGGTCGAACCGTCTGGCGACCCATCCGTCGACCCAGTCGGTCGAGCCGAGGATTCCGAGGAGCCAGGCCGCTGCGGCGCGATGCTCCCGGCCGAACAACAGCCATACGAACACCGGGATGCACAACAGCCGAACGAGGGTGATGAAATTCGGCCACGTCATCACGCTCTCGCGCGAAAACAGCGGCGGGCCGGGCCCGGTTGGGCTGCTCATGGCGGCGGGGTCGGTCATGGCCGGACGAACAGTGTCACGCCGTTGACGCGGTCGTCGATTCTCACCTCGAAGCCGAAGTTCGTCGCCACGTCGATGAAGGCCTGGCGGTCTTCTTCGGTGACATCGGGGAGATCGCGATCGGCGATGAGGAGAGCCCTCGTGTTGACCAGATCGACCGCGGGAGTCGGTGGGCGGCTGGCGTCGAGCGCGTAGAGCCAGAAGCGTTCCGACAACGGGGTGAGTGCAGAGGGCGATGCTCGAATGGCGATCTCGGGATCGAGCGCGTCGGCCGCCTCGACGATCGCGAGATCGGTGGCGTCGGGCTCACCCTGGTTCCACGGTTCCTCATACGGCGAGAGCGGCGACGAACTGATGAACAACAACGTGGCCGCAGCGACGACGGTTGCGAGCAGACGCACGTCGACGAAGATCCGGTCGACGCCGATGTCTCCGAGGCGACTGAGCGCCCAGACGGCAGCGACGAACACGAAGGCGATGAGGAGTGCGCTGCGCTCGGCGAAACCGCCGGAGTCGTTTGCGTCGGTGATCAGGTAGATGGCGCCAAGCGGAAGCGCTGGAAGGAGGTGGCGCCACGACAACAACGACAAGAAGATCACGGGTGCGAGCAGACCGACGATGAAGTCGACGTTGTTGGCCGTCGTGAGATCGCGAAGCAGCTGGAGCGGGTTCGTCGCGCCGTTGACCAGCACCTCGCCGAGCGAGTCGCCGTATGCGCCGTATTGCCCGCCGAACACCGCGGCTTCGGTCACGAGCGGTTGCACCACGAGGAGCAGGCCGAGCGCCCACATCGAGCCGACGCCGAGCGTCCACAGCCCGCCGCGGCGTTCGCCGTCACCGAGCAGTACGAAGCCCCACATGGCGACGGCGAGGCCGAGGTCGGCTCGACACGCCAGCACGATCGCTACACAGAGCCAATACGGGATCCAGCGCTTGGCTGCGCCGAAGTAGAACAGGCCGAGGAAGGCCGGGACGGCGAGCGCTTCCGGGTGGAAGTCGTTGACGGCCAATCGGTGAAGACCGGGGTGGAGGGCGTAGGCCACGACCATCGCCGTCGCCGCGCCGACCCGCAGATTGGCCACGCGTCGGGCGAGACGCCACAGCGGAAACACGCCGATGGCGAGCGCGATGGCCTGAACGATCACCAGCATCTCGGCCGCGGGGAACACCAGCGCCAGCGCAGCCAGCGGATAGAGGATGAACGACCAGTGCAGCTCGAGGACGTGGACGCCATCACCGAAGAGCGACGCTTCGGGGATCCGCCCCTCCCCCAACAGCCACACGGCCTGGGAGTACCCGGCGAGGTCGCGGCCGCTCTCGAGCCCGGAGATGCGGTTCAGTCCCGTCACGGCGAGCACCCACGCCAAGATCGCAGCGATGATCAAGGGGATCCAGCGGTCGCCGAGGCGCGCTTCGAGGCGCGCCTGGAACCGCACGAGGCGGCGTTCCAGACGGCGCTGGTATGGGAGTTCGCTCACGACGTCGTCTCGACCGTTCCGAGCTCGATGAGCTCGGGCCCCTTGTTGCGAACGCTGTTCACTGCGGTGGTGACGGTGTGCATGGTCAGCAGGGCGTCGGGCGCCGGCACCATCAGCCCGAGCAGATCATCGGGGTTCGAGTCGGGGTCGAGCCAGTGGTCCCACTCGTTCGGTGGGATCATGACCGGCATCCGATCGTGCACCTTCTCCATCACGGCGTTGGGGACGCACGTGAGAATCGTGCACGAATCGACCGGGGTGGCATCGGGCACGTCGTTGCCCTCGTCGTCCTTCGGGATCCACCGTTCCCAGAGCCCAGCGAACACCAGCGGCTCCCCGTCGGCGCGGTAGATGTAGAACGGCTGCTTCTTCGGCTTGGCCGACTTCTTGGCGCCCTGCCCGGACGAAGCAGGATCGGCGGCGACCGGGACCTTGTCGGGCAGCGCCCACTCATAGAAGCCGTCGGCAGGAATCAGGCAACGACGCTTCTTGAACGCTCGTCGGAACGCTGGCTTGGACGGCGCTGTCTCCGAACGAGCGTTGATCATGCGCGAGCCGATCTTGGCGTCTTTCGACCAGAACGGAACGAGCCCCCATCGCAGGGCGGACAGCTGGCGATAGTCGTCGCGGGCCCGAACGGCGTACACCTCGTTGGTCGGGGCGACGTTGTAGCTCTCGGAGAGCTGCTCTTCGGGCGGCTGGGTCCCGAAGTAGTTCGCCAACTCATCGGGCGGCGATGCCGACACGAAACGACCACACATGTGGCGTGACGCTAGCAAGGGTCGGGTTCGACGGTTGCGAATCGTCTCGTCGCGAACCCGAGCGGAAGCGCTACGATCCAGCGCTGACGAATGGAGCAATCCATTCCTCGGGCTGTGGCGCAGCCTGGTAGCGCACCTCACTGGGGGTGAGGGGGTCGTGAGTTCAAATCTCGCCAGCCCGACCAGTCAAGGCCTTGGTCAGCGCCTCGGAAACGAGGCCTGGCCAGGGCAACCAGGCACTTCCCCGGCGTCCTGTCGCCAACTCAGTCTCGTCAGAGCAGGTCGGCCACGAGCTCGCGGTAGTGCTCCATCGCCGCCAGGTGGGAGTCGGCGCTCCGATCGGCCATCGCCCGGTGAGGCGGACGGTCGTACCAGTTGTTGAGGGTGATGTGGCTGACGCCGGCGTCCTTCCAGAACTGCACGTCGGAGCGCAACGAGTCGTCGTCGCCGTCGCCGAGCGACGTCCACACCTCGATCCCGACGGCAGCCGGATCTCGGCCGGCCTTGGACACGTGCGAACGGAACGTGTCGAACGCATC
>CALLIQ010000524.1 GCA_938008925.1 uncultured Acidimicrobiales bacterium | reverse complement strand
ATGCCAGGCGACAGCTGGGACTCGATCACGGTGTTGCCGCACTCGCCGACCTCGGCGTGGCACGTGACATCGACACGCCAGGCGATCAGTTCGTTGTGGCCCCTCGTCGCTTCGCCCTCGGGCGTGACCACGATCGACAGTTCACGAGCATCTTGCGCGTCGACCGAAACGGGTGCCAACGCAGTCGCGCACACGACGACCGTGAGAACGAGCGCGAGCGCAGCACGCAACCGTGAGGACAACCAGGACACGTTGTGAAGGTCGGCCAGATGCGGCTGGTATTCGTAGGCCGAAGGCCCTCATATTCGAGGCAATATCACCCAGGCCGGGTATGCCCGGCCCGCCATCGCTCGACGCGGGGCCGGGCGAAGTCTCAACCTGAGATCGAGGTTGATCTCCCAATGGGCTCGGCGACTCATCAGCTCGATGACGGTGTTGGACTCGCTGCACACGGCCCCACGCGGGCATCCTTTCCGGATGACCTCCGACGAGCGCACAGTGGTGACCGCGTCTTTGGGACTCGTCATCACCGCGGTCGGGGCGTTCTTGCCGTGGGCTCGGATCGGCGGGCGGAACCGATCGGGCTTCAACACGGCGGACACCTTCATCGGACTCGCCGATGGCGTGCTTCCGGACGTGATCGCGTGGGTGGGTCGATGGTGGTACGCCCCGGCGTTTCTGGTGGTCGTCGCGTGGGCGACGACGTTCGTGCGCGGCCGCCGCTCCGTTCGCGTCGCGGGCATCGCCAGCACGGTGCTCGCGCTCGCAATGTGGTGGCTCTTCATTTGGGCCGGCTCGAACTGGAACGTCCTCAACGTGAAACTGCTTGGCCCGATCGTCGCCACCGCTGGCGTTGTCGCCGTCGGTTGGGCGTGTTCGCGCCCTCGTGCCGGACTACTCGGCACCCAGCCCTGATCGGACGACCCAGCCTGTCGGCCTGAGCCGGGGGACTGCTCCCCATCGCAAGTGCCTCAAGCCGCTGGCACGATTGTCGACATACCTAAGGTAGAAGACGCGGCGATGAAAAGAAGAGGTAGGACGTGAGCGACGTTTCGCAAGGCGACGGTTGGTGGATCGCATCAGACGGCAAGTGGTACGCGCCTGAGCTCCACCCTGACTACATTGCGCCCGCTCCCCCAGCTCCGCCCGCTGCCCCAACGCCGCCTTCGACGTTCCCTCAGGCTGCGGTGCC
Source organism: uncultured Acidimicrobiales bacterium (assembly GCA_938008925.1). GTDB lineage: Bacteria > Actinomycetota > Acidimicrobiia > Acidimicrobiales > SZUA-35 > CALEWY01. The sequence continues at coordinate 5,346 of CALLIQ010000524.1, read as the reverse complement.
GTCAGCTGAAGCATCACCGACAATCCCTCCCGCCGTCGACGCTCCGATCATCGAGCCCGCTCGTCCCGGCCCGGTGGCTTCTCCGACGTACCCGTCCAGTCCTCCCCGTGCCGCCGAGACCACGATCGCTCCGGCAGCGACGATGCTTCCGGACTCGCTGACGCCACCTGCCGAACCCGAGCGGAGTCGCCGCGGCCTACTCCTTGGCATCGCCGCCCTCATGCTCATCGTCGGCGTCGGCTTCTTGCTCTTCCGTCTGCTCGGTGGTGGCGGCACCGCTACCGGTGCCGGCTCTCCTGAGCAGGCCGTCCAACAGATGATCGACTCGATGCGCGAACTCGACAGCGTCGGGTTCGCCGAGATCCTCGACCCCGATGAGCTCGACGGTTGGGTTGGCAGCTTCACGCCAGCGGTCGACAAGTTCGAGAGCTTCGCCGGTGAGACAGAGCCAGCGACGGAGCAGTTCGACGCGTTCATCGAAGAGTTCTCCGACGCAGTCTCGGTCGCGATCAGCGGCCCAGGCGGTGACGACATCACCTACGACGTGCAAGAGCTCGATCCCCGCGGTCGCATCTCCCGGGTCCGCATCGAAGGCCTTGACGTCACCATCAGTGTGAACGACGGCTTCGACGAGGCCCTGATCGTCGGGCCGCCTGCGGACCTCGTCGCACTCGATCTCGCCGCGGTCGATGGCGCAAGCCTCACCATTCGGGACCAGTTGGGTGGACTCGACGTCCGGGGTTTCGCCCCCGAGCAAGGCTCCGAGAGCGGGTTCGTTGACAACGCCCATCTCGATCTCGTCACCGTCGAGAAGGACGGCAGCTGGTACATCTCGATCGGCTATTCGATCCTCGAGAACGTCCAGAACGATCCGAGCCTGAATCTCGGCCGCCCCGACTACGGACGGGCCTACGCCCTCGTCGACTCAGGCGACGGCGGCGGCGAGTCCCCCGAAGACGTCGTGCGTCAGATGATGACGGCGATGGAGAGCCTCGACTACGACGCAGTGATCGCGCTCACCGACCCGATGTCGATGCCGTACCTACACGACTTCCAGCAGGTCATCGACGACAACGTTGACCAACGAGACATCGTCGAGGCGTCACAAGAACTCGATCTGAGCATCGACACCCTTGAGCTCGGCACCACGCCTTGGAACGATCGCACGCTCGTGACCATCGATCAGATCGGTGGCCGCTTCGCCGAAGGCACGTTTGGCCTCGACACGACGACATGGTGCGCAAGCGCCACTTCACAAGACGGTGAAGAAATCAGCGGCTGCCTCGAAGATGCGGTCGATGAGCTCTTGCGCGAGTTCGACGAGACGTCGATCGACCCGAGCGACGTGGTGCCCGAACACGTGGGACTCGTCGTCATCGAACGCAACGGTCGCTGGTTCTTCGACCCACTCGGATCGATGGGCTACTACATGGATCAAGTCGCCGACACTGCCGCCGACCTCGACCTGGCGGACACCTTCGCCGAGTCGGCGACACCGGTAAATGGGCTCGAGGACTTCCTCGCGCTGAACGCACCGATCGTCGCTCGCGGCGAGACCATCACGTCCGACGCCGTTTCCGGTCAGGCCGGGGTCGCCTTTGACCTTGCGGGCCTCGGGCAAGAGGTCGGCGACTTCAACCTCGTGCAGATTGCGTTGGCCCGAGTCGAGTCGAATGGAACGGCCACCTTCCTCGGCTACGAAGACGCCCAGTTCGAGGCGCGTTCGGCGGCAGCCACCGAATGGGCGGTCGTTTATGACACCGAAGGCAACGACGAACCGACGATGCCTGCACTCGTGCTCGAAACGAACGGCCCGATAACGGTGACGCTCGAAGAGCCCATCATCACAGCGGTCGACGTGGTCGACGGCTATTCGGGTGCGATCGATGCAGACGGGCGCCCACAGATTCTGGTGCTCGACACGAGCGAATCGTGGAGCTTCAGCGGCGACGCCTTCTACGAGACCGTGTACTCGTGGGATGCGCCCGGAATCGTCCTTTCGGACACCTTCTACTCGTCGCAATTCGGCGATCCAGGATTCGGATCGTTTGCGGTCATCACGGGCGCTCCCGGCGCAACCTTCGACGTCACCGTCGAGAGCTTCAACCCACCGATCGAAGAGGATCCACCGCCGCTCGAGGATCCACCTGTGACCGACGAGCCGCTCCCACCGACGGGCGACCCTCGCGCCGACCGGTTTGTCGAGGTCGCCGTGGCCGGGCTGTTCACGGACTTCTCGTTCGACCAGCAGGGCGGCTATTTCGACGGGTGCGGCCCCGATGATCCCGACGTCACGACCTGGGCCTATAGCGACGAGTTCGGCGACCTCGCACTCGTCACGCCCTACCCATCCGAAGAGCGTGCACGCGCTGCCTTCCGCGCTCTGACCCTGATGACTGCTCCGTGCGACAACTTCCCCGACCTCACCTTCGATGCAATCGAGGTTGGTCCGGGCGAAGACACCGTCACGATCAGCTTCTCGTTCGACGGAGGCGACGTGATCTCGTGGGAGCGCTACGGGCTTCGTGGTGACACGATCATTGCGACGACATCGTCATCGATCGACTGGCTCGACACCAACTGGTCTCGCCTCTCCGACTTCGAAGGCTGATTCTCCTCCCATCCGCCGTCCCCCAGGCCGGTTCGCGATGGCAGACTGAACCCATGGCGAAGACGCCGCGGAAACTGAAGAAGGCACGAGCTCGTCACGCGAAGTCGTGTGACGGCAAGCAAGCCCACACATCGAAGAAGGAAGCCGAGGACGTCGCCCGCAAGCTGCGGGCAGAACGTGGGCGTCGCAACCTCCGCGCCTATGCCTGCCAAGAGTGCGGCAAGTGGCATCTGGGCAACCGTCGCTAGCGGCCTGACATCTAGGGTCGCCAACATGGAGGCCACCCCCGACCATCCCGTCAGCATCGCCATCCGTGATCGCGTCGCCGTGCTCACCATGGAACGCCCCGAGGCGCGGAATGCGATCAACCCGGCGATGCGCCGAGCGTTGCGTTCCTCGATGACCGCGGTCGACGCCGATGACGGCGTCGACGTGATCGTGCTCACGGGCGCCGATCCAGCGTTCTGCGCCGGTCTCGACCTGAAGCTGCTGGGCGCCGAGCCGAGCACGTTCGTCAGCGACACGCCAACCGGCAGCACTCCCCCATTCCCAGCGCGCACCAAGCCGCTGATCGGCGCGATCAACGGCGTCGCCATTACCGGCGGCTTCGAACTCGCTCTCAACTGCGACTTCCTGATCGCCTCGGAACACGCCGCCTTTGCCGACACCCACGCCCGCGTCGGTGTCATGCCCGGCTGGGGACTGACTGCGCTGCTCACCGATGCCGTCGGCCGCACCCGTGCTCGCGAAATCTCGCTCACGGGCAACTTCGTGCACGCAGAGCAGGCACGTACCTGGGGCCTCGTCAATCGGGTGGTGCCACACGACGAGTTGATGCCCACGGTGTTGGGTCTCGCTGCCGACATGGTCGACAACGACCAGATGGGTGTCCGTCGCATGCTTGCGACGTACAAGGAACAAGAAGCTGCAGCCCTCGATGCAGCCTGGGAGCTTGAGGGCGCTGGCTCGATCGAGTTCGCCCAACGCACGAAGCCAGGCAGCGACGTCGAGGCGAGGCGGGCTGGAATCATGGAGCGCGGACGCGGCCAGCTTTGATACAACCGCGGTTGATCACACCCCGGCACGGGAGCGGGCCAGTAGTTTCTCGGCGTGGCATTTCCTTCAACCGCTCTGGGGATTGAAACCGCGGCTTTAGAACTGCGTGTCATCCAGCTCAGCGCCGTCGATGAACGAGCCAATGTCACCGGTTACGCCGCGGTTGCGCGTCCGACCGATGACCGCCAGATCGGCAAGAGCGTCGGCCAGCTGATCGCTGCGCTCGACGTCGCTGCGGACACCCCTATCAACCTCGTCGATTCGGCCCAGACCGACGAGCGAGCATTGAACGACGTGCTGTCACGACTCGCCGAGCTCGGGCTGCACAACGTCGATTTTGAGCCGGTGGTACGGGCCCGGGAACGAGCCATCGGACGAAACGCTCCCGAGGAGCTCACCGGTTTCATTGACTGCCCTGTCCCCAAGGGACTCTTGGCCGCTCATGACCGGCTCGAGATCGCCGACCTCGCGCCGGCCGTTGGCGCGGCGCTGGCGCGCCTGGGCTTGGGCTTCAGTGCCGAACGGTCTACCGACGAGCACGTCGCTATCTGGGTGCCCGACCCGGACACAGCAGAGCCCGAGGTCGCCGAACCATCGACGGCAGAGTCTGAGGTCATCGAGGTCGCCGATCCCGAGGTCGCCGATCCCGAGGTCGCCGGACCAGAGGCGACGATCGATGGAGAGACCGCTGGGCTCGACGTGTTCGAGGTTGCGGCTGCGTCAACCGCCGTCGCCGCAGTGACGGCAGTGCCCGAGTTTCACGTCTTCGAGACCGACGACGCTGACCCCGACGCTCCGTCCAGCGATGCCGCAGCAGCCGATGAGATTGCGCCAGATGACATTGCGACAGACGACATCGCGGCCGACGACATCGCGGCCGAGGCTGTGCCTGCCGCCAGCGCCGAGCCCGCGGTCGAAGACGAGACCGACCTCGGCGACGCGACCGACCTTCGTGCGGCCGATCTGGCCGACAACGCCGATCTGGCCGATGCGACGGACGTGGCCGATTCGACCGATCTCGGCGACGCGACCGACCTTGGTGCGACCGAGAGCCTGCATGATCAGCCGCCGGTCGAGATGCCGGCCATCGTGCCCGCGGAGCCGGTCGCCCTCGACACCACGCCAACCGTCGCCGCCGAAGATGACGACGACGAGAGCGCAGCGGCAGTCCGACCGCTCGTGATGGCCCTCGGGTTAGTTGCCCTCATCGGCTTCGGCTTGCTCGCCTTTCTCTTCTTCGGTGGGACCGACGACGAAGCTGTCGAGCCGACGCCGACGGTCCCGGCCGAGGCTGCGGAACCAGACGAGGTCCTGGCAGCCGAATCCTCGACCGATGTCAGCGCCGCCTCAGCGACTGCAGAGCCAGTAGAGCCGACCGCTGTGCCGACGCCCGAGACGCCTGCGCCGACGACGACGCCAGCACCAACGCCCGAGCCGACGATGACGCCGGAGCCTTCACCCGAGCCTGAACCGTCATCCGAAGCAGCGGCCCAGGGCACGGAGGATGCAGCCGAGACCGAAGCGCTCGTGCCACTCAACGAGCTTCCCGAGCGCGGCGCCATCTATCGAGCGTCCGAAGGACTGCTCTATCTCCAAGGGCCGGTGACGGCCGAAGAAGCCACCGTGCTCGAAACCCGAGCGATCGAAGTACTCGGCCCGGATCGGGTCGTCAACGAGTA
>CALLIQ010000523.1 GCA_938008925.1 uncultured Acidimicrobiales bacterium | reverse complement strand
AACGCCATCTGGATCAGGCCGTTGGACTCGGTGATCGCAGCGGTCGGCAGCGTTGCCGGCTGCGAGATGGTCGTGTTGATCCGAGTCTCCTCGTTCTCGAGGTTCGACTTGAGCAACGTGATCCGAGCGATTTCAGACGTGTAGCGGGCCTGGTCGGAGGCAGCCTGCGGGGCGACGGCCGACACCGGGGGGACACTGAAGTTGGCTTCGCCGATTCGAGCGAGGAACGGTGCGTACACCTCGGCGATCTCGTCATTCGCTGCGGTCAGCAGGACTTGTAGGTCAGCCAACTCCGCGTCGAGCGCTTCGATCTCGGGGTTGCGGAGGTTCGCTTCCTCACTGGTGAGGCGGTTCATGTAGGTGTCGACGATGGTCTGCGCCACCTGCTGGGCCGTTTCCGGATCGTCCTGACGAACGATGATCGACACGGAGTCGGTTTCGGCCGCCTGTTCGATCTCGGTCGCTTCTTCGACCTGTGTCGCGACTTCGCTGGTTCGCTCGGGCTCGTTGAGCTGCGCAGCGACCTCTTCGTACAACGACCGGTTCTGCAGAACCTCGATCTGGTTGAGGACGTAGCGGTCCGGGTTGTTGAACCGAGCATCGTCCGGCGGGATGACTTCGATCTTCGCAACCGACTCGTAGGTCGTGCTGGTCGGATCCCCCATCAGCAGCAGCGGCAACAGGCCGAGCACGGCGAAGTTGGCGACGATCCACCAGCGACGCCGAAGGGCGGCAGCAACGAATGAGAGTTCCATCAGCGATTCTCCGTGATGTTGGAGGAAGAAGATTCGGCGTCGACCGCGTTGGCCGCGAACGATGATTGTCGGCGTTTGTCGAGCTCACCCTGAGCAAGACCGACGAGACGGCCGACCGCGATCGATCCACGGCGCAACACGTGAACGACGCTGCGATTGTCGACCTTCTGGCCGTTTGCCTTCAGCAAGCTCGACCCGCCGTCACCGGGAACACCGTGACGGTGAAGGATCTCGGACATGCCGATGCCGTACAGATAGTGCTGGTGAAGCATCGAGCGAAGGCCCTTGCGGTGGCGGTAGTGCATGACGGCATCCGGCCGGAAGCCGAGGACGACGCCATTGCGCAACATGGCCCACGAGAAAGCGATGTCTTCGCCTCGGGTGAGCGATTCGTCGAATCCGCCGGCCGCTTCGAATGCGGCCTTGCGAAGACCCATGTTCGCCGACACCAGATAGGGATGACCCAGAAAGCTCGGGTTGTCGCCCGGGGTTGCCGGCGGTCGCCAGTTCTCCTGTCCGGGAACGGCGAGAAGGGTCTCTTCGAGGTGTCCGCCGACGGCGGCGTGCTCGTCGAGCGCAGCGAGGATCGTGGACGCCCAGGCCTTGTCGGCGATGTCGTCTCCGTCGCAAAAGGCCAGCAGTTCGGCGGAGGCAGCGGCGGCACCGACGTTGCGCGCATGTGAGGCCGATCGGACATCGGACGAGTCGACGATCTCGACCGTCGGGCCGGTCGGGCCGGCGAGGCGGGCGAAGCGTTCGATCGCGGCGTCGAGCTTGATGCGCTGGTCGGCGTCGGGCGTGTTGAGGCTGATGACCAGCTCCCACGATGCCGTGATGTCTTGATGAGCCAGCGCGACGAGTTGTTCATCGAGCTCGGGATCGACACGACCGACGGGGATGACGACGCTGAGGATCGGCTCGACGCCACTTTCGATCGGTGATTCGGGCGTGGAGTCGGTCATCGGACACCGGCCTGACGGGCGGCACGAATCTCACGGGCCGCCAACGGGATGAACTTGGGGTCGCGCACGAAGTAGCGGTGGAACATCCGCCTGGGCTCTTGAGCGAATCGATAGAACCACTCGAGGCCGGCTCGTTGCATCCACTCGGGTGCCCGTCGACGCAGCCCGAGGTACATCTCGGCGGAGGCGCCGAGGCACATGAACAGTGGGGCTGGTCGATCGGCAGGCCACTGGCGGGCGAACTCGGAGGCGATCATGCTGTCCTTCGGGAATCCGACACCGGCGACGACGAAGTCGGCATCGATCTCGAGCGCCCGATCGACGAGTTCGGCTGCGACCGGGGCCGCCGATTCGAGGGTCGGGTCCATCATCGGAGCGACCATCACCGACGAGTCTGGGTGCTCGCGCTGGAGACCATCGGCGATCTCGGGCCGTGAAACGGCGAGGGCGACCGGACGTCCGGTGCGGGCCACGCTCGGCCACCACGATGCGAAGACCGTGCTGCCGGCCAGGCGGGCGGGAAGCGCTCGGTTCGCCAGTTTCGACGTTCGCACGATCGGCCAGCCGTCCGGCAGGATCCAGTCGGCGTCAGCGAATTGCGCTCTGGTCGCCTCGAGATCGGCCTCCTGAAGCCGGACGACGATGTCGACGTTTGGTGTCACGAGCAGCGCCGGCTTGTGTTCGACCGGCTTCCAATCGAGCAGATCGGTGACGACGGCACCCTCGTCGGGGGCCGACATGAACGCCATGCCGAACAGCTCGACCGTGTCGCGCCCGTGACCGCGCTCAGGCCCG
>CALLIQ010000522.1 GCA_938008925.1 uncultured Acidimicrobiales bacterium | reverse complement strand
GCCCGTGAGAGCGACGGTGAAGGAGTTGCGGTAGCCGCCGAGCTCATTCATCGCGACCTTCAGCGTCGCCGGCGGTGCTTGGCCGCGCACGCCGGACACCTGCACCCGATCGGGTGCGATCTCGGCCAGCTCGACGGTGTCGAAGCGGGCCGTGACGTCGGGACCGAGATACTCGGGGCCGCCGATCTCATAGAGGAGCTGGGACGTGACCGTGCCGACGTTCACCGCTCCCCCGGTGCCCTCGTGCTTGCCGATCACGCTCGAACCGTCGGCCGCGATGTCGGCCCACGGGAATCCGAATCGGGACCGCACCGGATCGTCGTGCCCGTCGATCTCGGTGAAGAACGAGTAGTTGCCGCCGGTGACCTGGGCACTGCATTCGATGAGGTGCCCGGCGACCACGCCGCCTGCGAGCTGGTCGAAGTCGGTCCGTTGCCAGCCGTGATGCCAGGCCGCGGGGCCGCACACGACGGCGGCGTCGGTGACCCGGCCGGTGACGACGATGTCGGCGCCGCGGGTGAGCGCGTCGACGATGCCGAAGCAGCCGAGATAGGCGTTGGCCGTCACGTAGTTCGACAGGTCACCAAGATCACCGTTTGGCGATCCGGGAGCCCCGAATGGATTGAGCGCACCGGCGGCGGCGAGCTCTTCGACCCGGGGCAGGAGATCGTCGCCGTTGACATAGGCGATGGTCGGTGACAGGCCGAGCTTGTCGGCCACCTCGGCGACTGCGTCGGCGCATCCGTCGGGGTCGAGGCCACCCGCGTTGGTCACGACCTTGATTCCCTGGTCGAGACAGGTGCCCATCACCTCTTCCATCTGCGAGACGAACGTGCGGGCGTAGCCACCGCCGGGTCGCTTGGCCCGAATCCGGCTCAGGATCAGCATCGTGAGCTCGGCGAGCCAATCGCCGGTCAAGACGTCGATCGGGCCACCCTCGACCATCTCCTTCGCTCCAGCGGGACGATCGCCGAAGAAGCCGGAACAGTTGGCGATTCTGATCGGGTCAGTCATCGCTGGCCTCGTCTCCCTCGGCGTCTTGGAGCGAGACCAGCAAGTCACCGGCATCGACGCGATCGCCGACGGCGAAATGCACATCGGTGACGACCGATGCGCTCGCCGCCTTGATCGAGTGCTCCATCTTCATCGCTTCGACCACCATGAGGAGCTGGCCCTCGTCGACGGTCTGGCCGGCTTCAACGTGCACGGCGATCACGGTTCCCGGAAGCGGGCAGATCGGTCCACCACCGCCCGCCGTCGCCTCGTGGTCGACGAACCGTGGCGGCTGTTGCCAGGAGGCCGAACCCGCAGCACTCGACGTGTCGACCGAGCACGAGCCCGACCCTGGTTCACCGTCGATCGACGTCGTCACAACGGTCCGGCGTCCGTCGATCTCCAACACCTGTTCGCCGGCCGACCGACGCAACAGGCGCACACAGGCGATCCGGCGTTCATCGGCCGAGAGAGTGCCGTCGTCGGTCGGCTCGGGCCAGGGCCCGATCCGCACGGCGGCAACCTCGGTCGGGCCGGCCGGGCCGTTCGCGGGTTCGAGCTCGTACTCGACCTGGTGGGTGTCGCCGGCCGCGTCGAGCCACTCGACTCGCTGGCCTTGCGTTCGCAGGTTCCGCCAACCCGATGGCGAGAATCCGAGCACTGGAGCGGCGCGTCGTGCGGCCGATTCGGCGGCAAACACGGCGGCCAGCAGAAGCGGGAGCTGCTCGTCGTCGGTCAGGCTGGGAGCGAGGAGATCGGGATGCTCGGCGAGGTAGGCCGTCGGCGTTGCGGCGGCCAAGAAGTCATCGTCTTCGAGAATGGCGACGAGGGAATCGATGTTGGTTCGGACCCCGCTGATCATGCTCGGACGCAGGGCCCGGGCGAGCACACCGGCGGCCTGCACCCGAGTCGGCTCGTGGCTGATCACCTTGGCCAACAGCGAGTCGTACTCCGACGACACGGTCGACCCTGCGGTGAAGCCAGCGTCGACACGAACCCCTGGACGGTCGAGGTCGAACGTGGAGATGGCGCCGGTCGACGGCAGCCAATCGGCCGCCGGATCTTCGGCGACGACACGGACCTCGATGGCGTGACCGTCGATCTGAACGTCGTCCTGACCGATCGGTATCGGCTCGCCCGATGCGACGAGCAACTGCAGTGCGACGAGGTCGAGTCCGGTCACCGCTTCGGTCACGGGGTGCTCCACCTGGAGCCGGGTGTTGACCTCGAGGAACGTGATCGCGGACGGACCACCGGGGTGGTCCGGCTCGCCGACGAGGAACTCGACCGTGCCGGCGTTCTCGTATCCGACGTGGGTGGCCAAGGCGATCGCTCCGTCGAGCAGTGCCGCCCGGGTGGCATCGTCGATGCCCGCCGAGGGCGACTCCTCGATCACCTTCTGGTTGCGTCGTTGGATCGAGCACTCGCGTTCGCCGAGGTGGATGACCGCGCCGTGTCGATCGCCGATGATCTGCACCTCGACGTGTCGGCCACGCTCGATGTACGGCTCGATGAAGACGCTCGGATCGCCGAACGCCGCCTCGGCCTCACGGGCTGCGGCCTCGACGGCCGCCGCGAGATCGTCGGCTGAACGAACGACCCGCATGCCACGCCCACCGCCACCGGCTGCGGCCTTGACCAGGGCCGGCATCGGTACGTCGTCGGGGATGGATCCTGGGGCAACCTCGATGATGTCGGTCGTCGGTACGCCCGCTTCGATCGCAGCCGTCTTCGCTGCCACCTTGTCGCCGAGCAAGGCGATCTGTTCCGGGGTCGGCCCGACCCAGATCAGCCCCGCGTCGATGACCGACCGGGCGAAGTCAGCGTTTTCGGCCAGGAATCCGTAGCCGGGATGCACGGCGTCGCAGCCGGTCTGCTTCGCTGCTGCGATCACGGCCTCAGCGTCGAGATAGGTCGGGACCGACACGGCCGAGTCGACCGCGTCGACGTGCACGGCGCCGACGTCTGGCTCGGCATAGATGCCGACGGTCGACAGACCCAGTTCGTGAGCCGTGCGAGCGACGCGGACGGCGATCTCACCTCGGTTCGCGATCAGGAGTCGCTTGATGGTCGAGGCGCTCAGCTCAGTCATTGTCAGTGCCTCCACACGCCGTAGTCGGTCGCGCCCTGCACGACGTTGGAATGAGCAGCCGACAGGGCGATGCCGAGGACCGTTCGAGTGTCGCCCGGGTGAATGATCCCGTCGTCCCATCCTCTGCCCGTTGCATACAGGGCCGTCGACTCGGACTCGATCTGGGCTTCGAGCCCGGCGCTCTGCGCGGCGAGGGCTTCCTCGTCGACCTCGATGCCTCGTCCGGCCGCCGCGTTTCGAGCGACGATCTCCATCACGCCGGCGAGCTGCTTCGGCCCCATGACCGCGATCCGGTGGTTCGGCCACGAGAAGATGAATCTCGGGTCGTACGCCTTGCCCGCCATCCCATAGTTGCCGGCGCCGTAGCTGGCCCCGACCATCAGGTTGAGGTGTGGGACCTCGGAGTTCGACACGGCATTGATGAGCTTGGCGCCGTTGCGAATGATCCCGCCGCGCTCGGCTGCCGATCCGACCATGAAGCCCGTGATGTTGTGGCAGAAGATCAACGGCGTATTCGTCTTGTTGCACAGCTGCACGAACTGCGCGCCCTTCGTCGCCTCTTCGGAGAACAGGATCCCGTTGTTGCCGATCAGCCCGACCGGATAGCCGTGGATCGAGCCCCAACCGCACACGAGCTTGTCGCCGTAGAGCGGCTTGAACTCCTCGAAGCGAGAGCCGTCCAGCATGCGTGCGTACACCTCGCGCATCTCGAACGGAATCCGCACGTCGGCCGAGGCACAGCCCAGCAATTCTGACGGGTCGTAGAGCGGGTCGTCGGCTGGCTCGGTCGGGCCGGGGCCGAGCTTCGACCAGTTGAGGTGACGAACGATCTGGCGTGCGTGGCGGAGTCCGTCCATCTCGTCGGCGGCGAGATAGTCGCTCAACCCGCTCACCTGCGAGTGCATCTCCGCACCGCCGAGGCTCTCTTCGTCAACGATCTCGTCGATGGCCATCTTCACGAGAGGCGGCCCGCCGAGATAGGCGGTGCCTCGCTCTTTGACGAAGATCGAGTAGTCACTCATTCCCGGGATGTACGCCCCACCGGCGGTGTTCGGTCCGAAGGCGACCGTGATCGACGGGATGCCCATCTTCGACAGTCGGGTGATGTTTTTGAACCCGGCACCACCGGGCACGAAGATGTCGGCTTGGCGGGGCAGTTCGGCTCCCGCCGATTCGTTCAACATGATGATCGGCAGGCGATTGGCCTCCGCGATCTCATGGAACCGATGCCCCTTCAGCACCGTCGACGGGTTCGACGAGGCGCCGCGGTAGGTCATGTCGGAGCCGGTGATGAGGCACTCGACACCTTCGATCACGCCAATCCCGTTCACGGTGCCAGCGCCGACGGGGTCCTCGGTGCCCCAAGCGATCAGCGGCGACAGTTCGAGGAACGGAGAATCGGGGTCGACGAGCGCCTCGATCCGCTCGCGAACGAGGAGCTTGCCCCGCTTGCGATGGCGGTCGACATAGCGCTGGCCACCGACCGACGGAACCGACGCCAGCTGCTCGGCGACCTGGTCCCAGAGGTCTCGCATCGCGCTGAGATTCGACCGGTACGCCTCGCTGTTCGTGTCGAGCTTGCTGCGCAGTGGCGTACCGATCGTCCCCATCGATCGACGACGCTACTCGCCAGCGCCGAGACGTTCCCAAAACGGCCGACCGGCGAACGCCGATCGCGCCACCGCCGCGATTTCCCCCTTTTGACGCGGGACACATCGTCATCTTCGCGGCTAGCGTCTCGTTCGTTGTCCGACGTGGGCCGATCGATTCGGCCCATCGCGGTACTCGCACCGTCGCCTGACAACACCGACAACGGAGGGAAACGTAATGAAGAATTCGACGCGCCTTGCGGCGCGCGCACTTGCGACCAGCACGTTGCTGCTCGCAGCGGCCGGCGGACCAGCTCTCGCCCAGGACGACGACCAGGAATACACCGGCACGCTCGCCCCGATGAACGACTCGGGCGCCAGCGGCGACATCACGGTCTCGGTCAGCGGCACCACGCTCGACGTGACCGCGAACGTGTCGGGGGTCGCCGACTTGGTGCACGCCCAGCATCTTCACGGTGAGATCGGCGTCGCTGGATCGTGCCCGTCCGGCACGGAACTCGACGAAGACGGCGACGGCGTGATCAACACCGTCGAGGGTGTCCCCAACTACGGAACGGTCAAGGCATCGCTCACGACAGCGGGCGACACGTCCGATGCGTACGCACTCGCCATCGAGTCGTTCCCCGTGGCCGAAGGCGGGAGCTACAGCTACACCCGTTCGTTCGAGGTGAGCGAAGATATCGCTGGCGGTGTCGGCGATCTCTTGTTCGTCGTCCACGGCGCCGATGTCGATGGAAGCGGCGAGTACGACGGCGACGCGCTCAGCGCTCTGAGCGACGACCTGCCCCTCGAGGCAACGATGCCGATCGCTTGCGCGAGGCTGGTTCTCGCCGAGTCGACCCCGACCGGCGGCGTTGCCGCTGGAGCCGGCGGCTCGGCCGGAGACACAACCGGCGGCGTGGCCGTCGCTGCAATGCTCGGCGCCGTCGTGATCGGCGGTGCGGCCTTGACCACCAACCGCCGACGAGCCACTCGCTGATGTGGTCCCGCACACTCCGTGTGGCGTTGTTCGCCGTGAGCGGCGTCATCGCCATCGGGTGTGCGGGAACCGGTTCGGCCAACGATCGGGGCGAGCTCGAGGCCTACGCCCCGGGCCCGCCCGCCGGTCAGACAGCGACCCCGAGCCCCTCTGATCAGACGGGCTCGGGGGTCTTTCTCGAGGGCGTCGATCCCGAACGCGCTGCCGACGGTTCAGCCGACGCAAACGCAGTCGGGTTCGACGTCGACGCGTCTCGGTCCGCATCGGCCGGATCGATACTGCCGGCGGGTTCGGTCGAGCAGGCGGGCTCACCGCCGCGATGGATCGCGATCCCGGCGCTCGATGTCGAGGCCGAGATCATCGATCTGGGACTGCTCTCCGACGGCTCGCTCGAGACACCGGTCGACTACGGAGAGGCCGGCTGGTGGGCCGGCGGGCCGACGGCCGGCGAAGCGGGCCCGACCGTGATCGTCGGCCACGTCGACAGTTTCGAGGGACCAGCCGTCTTCTTCCGGCTGTCAGAGCTCGAGGTCGGCGACGAAGTCGTCGTGACGGATGCACACGGCTCGAGCCATCGCTTTCGGGTGACCGAGGTCGAGCTGTACGACAAGACCGACTTCCCGACCGACCGCGTCTATGGCGACACCGATGACCCGACGCTTCGGCTCGTCACCTGCGGCGGCGCCTTCGACAGTCGCGAACGGAGCTACGAAGCCAACTGGGTCGTCTTTGCCGACCCGATCTGATCTGACCTGGCCTGACCTGCTCTTCTCTGCTCTGCATACAAACGACTCGAGTCAGAGGATTGGCTCAGGACAGCGCAGCGCTCACCCAGGCCCGGACCGAGGCGATCGAGGCGAGTTCCTCGACGATCCGATCGAGCGCACCGGCCTCGAAGAGCCAGGTCGGCTGATCGCCATGGGTCTTGGTGAGGAACAGGCTCTTGTGCCGAGACAGCTCCGGGTGCGGGTGACCCTCGACGAGATCCTTCAGCGGGCGCTTGAGCTCGGGTTCACCGAGGACGAACCCGTCGGCGGCCGCGCCGTCGAGCGCTGAGGCCAAGTCCGACGCCGAGCCCGGGTCGGCGACCGCCTCGCGGAACGAGGCGAGCTGTTCCTTCGCAAAGCCACCGATGCCACCGACGCCGAACGCCACCGTGACACCGGTCGATTCGATGCGGAACCCGTGGAGCATGCCGGCCTCGTCGATGACCCCACCGTCGTGTTCGGTCTTGTACGGCTCACCCTTCGAGAAGCGCTGGTCTCGATGAATTCGCCAGACCTTCGGCGTGCCGTCGAGCTCGAGCCGGTCGGCGAGAGCAGCGGCAAAGGCCTTCGAGGCGGCATTGATTTCGTCGAAGTCACCTCGGTTCGCCTGGAACCATGGCTTGTCGTTGTTGTCGGCGAGATCGGCAAGCCACCGGTAGGTGTGGTTTGGCCAGCCGGTAAATGGCATGTCGTTCGTCATCATTCGCTTTCGAGTTCTCGAGCTCGCGCCAGAATGGCGGCTCGCTCGGTCGGGTTGTCGGTCAGTTCGGCCGCCCGTTTCCAGGCGGTGATGCTGGTGTCGAGGTCGCCGCTCTCGGCCAGCAGATCGGCACGGCAGACGTGCCAGGAGGGATAGCGGGCCGCCGCGACCGCCGTCGACGGGTCGTTCGCGAGCGCATCGAGGACCGCGAGGCCGGCGGGCGGACCGTCGGCCCGGCCAACAGCGAGCGCCCGGTTGACGCCGACCGCAATCGACGAGTCGAACAACACCAACAGTTGGTAGAGATCGGCGATTCGGGCCCAATCGGGTGCGTCGCCGACCACGTGGCTCAACGCGATGGCCGCCTCGATCTGGAACTTGCCGAGCGGTTCCCCGCCGGTTCGGCTCAACAGCGACTTGGCTTCTTCGATGGCATCGGCGTCCCACAAGCGGCGGTCCTGGTCGTCGAATCGAACGAGCGAGCCGTCGTCGTCGACACGGGCCGCGGCACGGCAGTGTTGAAGCCGCATGAGAGCGATCAGACCGAGCGTTTCGCAATCGGTCGGACGAAGCCTCAGCAGTTGCCGTCCGAGCCAGATCGCCTCCTCACAGAGGTCGGGCCGAAGACGAGCGTCAGCCGCTGGGAGATAACCCTCGGTGAACATGAGATAGAGGACCGTTCGCACGTTCTGGATTCGGCCGTCGAGCGGGTCGCCCGTCGGCGGCTCGAAGGAGATGGCAGCGTCGACGATCTTGCGTCTCGCCCGTACCAGCCGCTTGGTGATGGTCGCCGGCTTGGCGAGGAACAACGACGCGATCTGATCGTCGGCGAGACCGGCGACGTGGCGAAGCGTGAGGGCGATGCTCGCCTCGGAACTGAGCGACGGATGGCAGCACGTGACGAGCAGAGCGAACAGATCGTCATCGCCGGCCCACGACGGCCCGGGTTCGGCTCCGGCGGCAGCACGGCTTCCGGGGGCACTGCCGACGTCGTCGCTCAACTCGACGGAGGGTCGTTGCGCTCGCAGCCGGCCGACGGCCTTGCGGAACGCCGTGGTCTGCAGCCACGCTCCCGGTCGATCGGGCGGCGCGTCACCCCACGTGGTTTCGGCGGCGAGAAACGCATCCTGCACCGACTCCTCGGCGAGGTCGAGATCGCCGAAGCGCCGAGCGAGCGATCCAACGATCGCCGCTCGGTCACTCCTCCACGCCGACTCGAGACGGGAACTCAGCCCGCCGCTTTCAGCGCCGCCAACATGTCGTCGGACTGCGAACCGGGCACGACGGGGCGGATCTCCACCGAGCCGTAACCGACGGAGGGCACCTTGGCCGCCCACTCGATCGCAGCGTCGAGGTCAGCGACGTCGATGAGATAGAAGCCGGTGAGGTGCTCCTTCGCTTCGACGAAGGGGCCGTCGGTCAAGACCTGCTCGCCGTTGCGCACCTGGACGAGCGTCCCGGACGAGGGCGGCTGAAGGCCCGCGCCTTCGATCAGAACTCCTGCGTCGGCGAGCGCTCGGGTGTAGAGCGCCCACGCCTGGAACGACTCTGGCGTCGGCTCGGTCGGGGGACTGGTGAGAACGAGCATGTACTGCATGATGTGCCTCCTGGCATCGGGAACACTCTGTTCGACGCGATGGGTGGGCGCCAGAGGACACCTGATCGAGATTTCTTTCCTCAGTTGCCGCCGAGCCGCTCGACGACGGGGGCGAACGCGTCGCGATCGCGGACCACGAAGTAGGAGATCCCCCACCGGTCGCGGCACGCCTCGAGCTTCGCCACCACCTCGTCGACGCTCCCGATGCAGGCGTACGGGGTCTGATCCAAGTGGTCAGGTTGGAGCCCGTCGACCCGGTCGAGCAGGTCTGCTCGGGTCTTCGCCGTCACGTCGGCGTCCTCGTCGATGGACACGATCTGCACGAGCGCATTGCGTTCCGGCCGCCGATCATCACGCCGCTCGGCCTCTCCGGCCTCGACCGACGCCACCTGGTCGTCGAGGTGAGTCGGCGACCAGTCGACGGTGTGGCGGTGCCCGTCCTCGAGGGTGCGACCGAGACCCTGGAGCCCGATGATGTCGCCATGCTGCCCGGCGTGGCACAGGAGCGCATCGCCGTTTCCGCCGACGAGGATCGGGAGGTGGTCCTGCTGCGCTGGATCGACCGCAGCTTCCTCGAGGGTGAAGAAGTCGCTCGAGTGATCGACGGTGTCGCCGGCCAGCAGCCGGTTGAGGATCTCGACCGACTCCATCAGGCGAGCCTTGCGGACTCGGCCCGGCGCTTTGTCGACGCCGACCGCCGCGAACTCCGCCGGGGTGTGACCGGCACCGACGCCGAGCTCGAATCGGCCCCCGGACAGGCGATCGAGGGTGCTGGCCTCCCAGGCCAACTGGACGGGATTGCGGAGCTCGGCGTTCAACACGAACGTGCCGATTCGGATCGTCGAGGTCGCCTGCGCGACCGCGCCGAGCGCCACGAGGGGTGCGAGGCCCGGACCGATGTGATCGGCGACGGTGACCACGTCGAACCCATCCGCCTCGGCGGCCCGCGCATCGTCGAGCAGCGACTCGGCTCGGAGCGGGATCTGCAGCCCGAAACGAAAGGGCGGAGGCGGGGACGGGGAGGGAGCGCTCATGCGAACACTCTCGCACCGGGTCATCGTTATTGCAACCCATTGGTTGCAATAGAGTGTCCCGGTCACGCCGATCCCGCGATCGGCGACCTGGTCGTCCGGGGATAGCTTGCGTCGGTGCCAAACGAGCGACCCGACACTCTCGACGACACCCTCGCCGGACTGAAACCCGTCGACGCCACCGCCGCAGAGCGGGCTGGCGAGCATCACGCCGGCCTCGCGAAACCCCCGGGTTCGCTCGGCGGCCTGGAGGCGATCGGCATCCGACTCGCCGCCATCGCCGGTTCGACCATTCCC
>CALLIQ010000521.1 GCA_938008925.1 uncultured Acidimicrobiales bacterium | reverse complement strand
GGATCGGCGATGATCCACCACGGTCGAGTTCCGCACACGGCCCAGCCGATCACGAGTGGTGAGCGCACCAACCTCGTCTTGTGGCTCTTCGGGGAGAACGGCTCCATACCGCCGCAGGGCGCGGGTGCGACGCCGTTGGGTGCGCACGAGCGCTGGACGGTTCCGACCACGCCGCAGGATGGCTACGCCCCGTTCTGAGCAGCGACCCCGTTCTGCCACCATCACCGAGCTCGAAGCGGGCAACTTCAACAGCAGCGGCAACTACGCAGGTGTCGAGCGTTCCGACGATGTGGTTTTCATCCAGATCACGCTGAACACGGGGCGCACGACGGAGCAGAAGAAGGCGCTCTACGCGGCCATCGCCAGACGTCTCAGCGATCAGCTCGGCGTCCGACCCGAAGACGTCGTCGTCAGCCTCATCGAGGTCGCGACCGAAGACTGGTCACTCGGCAACGGCATCGCCCAGTACGCCTGAGCCGAGCCGTTCGGCAGGCTCAGATGTCGTCGAAGTCGCCGCTGCGGCCTTTGCCGGACCGGAAGCGATCAGCGCCGGCGATGCCCTCGATTCGACATGCCCGCAGGCCGTTGTTCCATTCGTTGCGGAGCGCGTCGCGGATCGGGAGACCGTGCCCTTCGATGATCGAACGGCGGTCGGCGAGGACCGCTTCCTGCGGGAAGCCAGCGATTTGGTGGGCCATCGCTTCGGCCACCGCTCTGGCTTCTCCAACGGCTGTGACCTGCTCGCACAAGCCGATCTGTGCGCACTCGTCGGCGGGAACCTGTCGGCCCGTCATGGTGATCTCGAGGGCCTTGCCCTGGCCGACCAATCGGGGGAGTCGGACCGTTCCGCCGTCGAGCAGCGGGATCCCCCACCGGCGGCAGTAGACGCCGAAGTAGGCCGTCTCGGCCATGACTCGGACGTCGCACCACATCGCCAGCTCCATCCCGCCGGCGACGGCCGGCCCTTCCACAGCGGCGATGACCGGCTTCGACAGTTCGAGTCGCGTTGGACCGAGCGGGCCGCGCGGGGCGGGGGAGGCGCCGATCGGGAAGTCGAGTCCGTCAGCGACCTCGGCCTGAAAGCCCTCGGGTGTGAGCGATGCGGCGTACTTGAGATCCCATCCCGAGCAGAAGGCGCCCCCGGCTCCCCACAGCACGGCGACCCGAGCGTCGGGGTCATCGTCGAAGGCGAGGAAGGCATCGACGAGGGCCTGGGCCGAGTCGGGGTCCATGGCGTTGGTGGCCTCTGGCCGGTCGTGAATGACGGTCCAGACGTGGTCGTTGCGCTCGATGCTGACGGTCATGGCTTCCTCTCGGTTCGGCGAGGTACTGGCCTGGTCCTTCAGCTCGTCGTCTGGAGCCCACCGTCGCGGGCTGCCATCGCCGCGCCGACGATGCCGGCGTTGTTGCGGAACGAGGCGACGTGGATCGAGGCCCGCACGTCGAGCTTGTCGGAGAACTTGTCGAGCTTCTTGCTCGCTCCACCCCCGAGAATGAAGTGGGTTGGGGTGAACACCCGCTCTGCCCGCTGCAGGAAGTAGTTGAACCGCTCGCCCCAGTCGCTCCAGTTGAGGTCGTTGACCTTCCTGGCCCGGTCTCCGGCGTAGAACTCGATCGGGTCGCCGTCCTTGCCGGGCATGCGGCCGAGTTCGATGTTCGGAATCAACGTGCCTTCGTAGAACACACCGGATCCGAGACCGGTCCCGATCGTGATCATGATCACGGTTCCCGTGAGATCGCGGCCGGCTCCCAGCGTCATCTCCGCGACGCCGGCGACGTCGGCATCGTTGTGCACGACGAACTCGAGGCCGGTGGCCTCACCGAACAGTTCGTCGACCGCGGTGCCTCGCCACGCCTCGTCGATGTTGCCTGCGGTCAGCGCTCGTCCGTCGACGACGACGGTCGGGAAACTGCAGCCGACCGGACCGGAGTAGTCGAGCTCGTTCACGAGATCGCGAACCACGGCTGCGATGTTGTCCGGTGTTGCCGGGCTCGGTGTCGGGATGCGGACTCGTTCGCTCAACAGCTCACCCGAGTCGGTGTCGACGATGGCACCTTTGACACCCGAACCGCCGACGTCGATGCCGAGGATGCCCACTACGCGCCGTTTCGTTTGGTCATGACCATGGAGAGCCGAAGATAGCAAGCCCTCGATGGTGGCTGCCGAAACGTCGAGGTCGCGACCGATACCCACGTGGTCGATCTCCACGGCGAAACCCGCCTCGAGCACATCGATCCGCCCATGCGCCTAGCGTCGCTCTGGTGAAAGCGCTTCTTCGAGCCTGGCCGTGGGTGCGGCCCCATCGCCGCTTCGGCGCCGCTGCCGTCGTCTGCACGCTGGCGTCGGTCGTCATCAACTTGGCGATCCCGTTCCTGACCGCGCGCGTCATCGACGTCGGGATCGCCGGACGTGACTCGGCGTTCGTGTGGCAGACCGTCTTGTTGATGCTGGGGCTCATCGTGCTGGGGATGGCTGTGTCCGCTGTTTCGGCGGCGATGTCGGTGCGTTTTGCGTTCCATTCGATCACCGATCTGCGGCGTGATCTGTACAGCCATACGCAACGGTTCTCGTTCGGAAACCTCGACACCATGTCCTCCGGTGAGGTGCTCACCCGGCTGACGAGTGACATGACCAAAGTCCAATCGGCGCTGATGATCGGGATGGTCTTCGCAACGCAGATTCCGATCATGTTCTTCGGTGCGCTCACTGCGATCGTCGTTCTCGACCTTTCGCTCTCGGTCATCCCGTTGGCGATGGTGCCGATCATCGCTCTCCTGGTTGGCTACACGCTCAGCCGGTCGCAAGGGTTGTACGACGCGGTGCAGCGTCGGCTCGACCGTTTGAACACCGTCGTTCAGGAGAACATCGAAGGGGCGGAGCTCGTCAAGGCGTTCGTGCGGCAAGACCATGAGATCGAACGATTCGATGCGGTGGCCGACGACCTGGCGGACCAGGCCACGATCGTCAATCAGCTCGTCGCTTCGCTGCAGCCGACGCTGATCGCGGTGTCGAGTCTCGGCATCGCCGCAGTTCTCTGGTTGGGTGGCGCCAACGTCATCGCCGGCGATCTCTCGGACGGCAAGTTGGTTGCGTTCATCAGCTACATGGCCTTGGTCTCCATGCCAATGATCATGTTCTCGTTCCTGCAGCCGCTGCTGTCCGCCGCTGGAGCGTCGATGGTTCGCATCGATGAAGTGCTGAACCAGATCCCGGAGGTGGTCGATGCGGAGTCCGGAGTCGATCTGACCAGTTGTTCGAAGCCAGGAGACATCACGTTCGAAAACGTGTCGTTCAGCTACCAGTCCGGCGCGCCAGCACTGCGCGAGGTCGACCTCCACATCCCTCAGGGCAAGACGGTCGCCATTCTCGGAGCGACCGGGTCGGGCAAGTCCACACTCGTGAATCTGATCCCGCGCTTCTACGACACATCGGCAGGCCGGGTGCTCATCGGCGGCGTCGATGTCCGCGAGCTCACCAAACGTTCGCTTCGGCGGAGCATCGGCATCGCACTCCAAGAACCGCACCTGTTCTCTGGCACCGTGATGGAGAACCTGCGATACGGGCGACCCGAAGCGACCGATGACGACGTGGTTGCGGCTGCGACGATCGCCCAAGCCCATGAGTTCGTGCTCGCGATGCCGGACGGTTACGAGTCGGTGATCGCCCAAGGCGGCGCCAATCTCTCCGGCGGGCAGCGCCAGCGGCTGTCCATCGCCCGAACGCTCGTGGTGAACCCGTCGATTCTGATCCTGGACGACTCGACGAGCGCCGTCGACCTCGAGACCGAGGCCCGAATCCAGGATGCGCTGGCCGCGTTGTCGCACGACACGGGCGTCGAGCGCACGATCGTGCTCGTCGCTCAACGCATCAGCTCGGCGCTCGGGGCAGATGAGATCGTGGTGCTCGACGACGGGCGCGTCTCCGCGCACGGAACACATGCGGATCTGATGGAGACGAGCAGCGTCTATCAAGAGATCTTCCGTTCGCAGCTCGGAGAGCAGGTTGGCTGACAGCCGCCGAGGATTCTCGGCCACTCCACAAGGCGGCGTCGGCACCGCCATCGAGCGCGACGAGTCCACCGCAACCACCTTCAAACGGCTGATGGGTTACCTGCGCCCACACCGAGCAACACTTGTCGGCAGTGGTGCGCTCGTCATCGGGGCATCACTTCTGCAGCTCATCGGGCCATGGCTCCAGGGTGTGGCGATCGACGACTTCATCCTGACCGGGGACAAGCCGGGCTTGCAACGTCTCGTTCTGCTCCTCATCGCCGTGTACCTCGGCGCCTGGATCATGTCGGTCATCTTCGGGCGAGCGGTCGCGGCCGTGGGGCAACGGGTCATGGCTGAGATGCGCCAGGAGGTCTTCCGGAAGCTCCAGACACTGTCGATGCGGTTCTTCGACCGGAACCGCACCGGTGACTTGATGAGCCGCGTGACGAACGACGTCGATGCGGTCGATCAGATGCTGAGCCAAAACCTGTTGCAGGTCGTGGTGTCGGTGATTCAGATCGTCAGCCTCATCACGATCATGACGATTCTCGATTGGCGGCTCACGATCGCGGCTCTCGTCCCGGTGCCGCTCATCATGTTCATCGTCTCCAAAATCGGTAAGCGGTCACGCCCCGCCTTCGGTGCCTTCCAGAAGTCGATCGGCGGGTTGAACGCCGTCGCTCAGGAACGCCTCGGTGGGCAGCGGACCGTGATCTCTTTGGATCGTCAAGGCGAAGCGCGCAACGAGTTCGCCGAGGTGAACGAATCCACCAGAGCCAAAGGAATCAAGGCTCAGACGCTGACCCTGATGTTGATGCCCATCATGTTTGGAATGGGCAACCTCAGCTCCGTCTCGGTTGTTGGTGTTGGTGCTGTGCTCGCCGTCACGGGCGACGGCAACGGTGTCACGGTCGGACTGATCGCGTCGTTCGTCACCTACGCAGCTCGCGTTGGCCAACCGCTCGGACGGATCGCCAACACGGTCACGTCGGTGTTCGCCGCCCTTGCCGGCGCGTCGCGTGTGTTCGAGTTGCTCGACGAAGAGGTGGATCTCGTTGATCGGGTGGATGCCGAACGTCTACCGAGCGTGGATGGGCGCGTTGATTTCAACGACGTTGATTTCTCCTACGACGGTGACGTGAAGATCCTCGACGACATCGACTTCGAGGCCAGGCCCGGGCAGATCATCGGGCTCGTCGGCCCGACCGGTGCGGGTAAGTCGACGATCATCAACGTGCTGAACCGGTTCTATGACATCGAATCCGGCTCGGTCACGGTCGATGACCACGACCTTCGCGATGTGCAGCAAGACTCGCTCCGCGATCAGCTCGGCATCGTGCTTCAGCGGACCTTTCTCTTCACCGACACGGTGCGGGAGAACCTTCGTTTCGGTCGGTTGGACGCCACCGACTCCGAGGTGGAGGAGGCCGCTCGCCTGGCCAATGCCGACCACTTCATTCGAGCGCTCCCGCATGGGTACGACACGGTGATCTCCGAGGGCGGAAGCAATCTGTCGCTCGGTCAGCGTCAACTCGTCGCGATCGCACGAGCGGCCCTCGCCGAGCCGCGGCTTCTCGTGCTCGATGAGGCGACGAGCTCGGTCGACACGCGAACCGAACGCGACATCCAAGCCGCGTTGCTCACACTCATGGAGGATCGAACGAGCTTCGTGATTGCACATCGCCTGTCAACCGTTCGCGACGCCGACCAGATCCTCGTGATCGATGGCGGTCGAATCATCGAACAGGGGACCCACGATGAGCTACTGGCTCGCGAGGGCTTCTATCACCACCTCTACATCACGCAGTTTCGGGGCACCGCGGCATAGGCACGCAGTCTGAACAGCCGAGTTCGAACGTATGAGGCGCCGCGGAACCGTGAACTCGATCGTCACAGTCCCGACAACACCGGACATACTCGCCGCATGACGCACGAACGCGCCGGCTTGCTCGCGGCCCCGACCGACCTGATCGACATCGCCCATCTCGTGTCGGCGTACTACACCGTCGACCCGGATCCTGACGACATCGATCAGCGGGTGTCGTTCGGAACGTCGGGACATCGCGGGTCGAGTCTCACCGGGTCGTTCAACGAGGCCCACATCGCCGCGACGACGCAAGCGATCTGCGAATACCGGGCGACGCAGTCGATCGATGGCCCGCTGTTTCTCGGGCGCGACACCCATGCCCTTTCCGAGCCTGCATGGGCGACGGCGCTCGAGGTCCTGGCTGCGAACGGCATCACCGTGCTCGTCGATGCCGACGATCGATACACGCCGACCCCGGCCATCTCCCATGCGATCCTCCGCCACAACAGCGGCCGCACCGACGGCGCCGGGTTGGCCGACGGGATCGTGGTCACGCCGTCGCACAACCCGCCGAAGGACGGCGGCTTCAAGTACAACCCGCCCCACGGCGGACCGGCCGACACCGACGCCACCGGCTGGATCGCCTCGCGTGCCAACGAGCTCCTCGCCTCGGGCAACCAGGGTGTGCGGCGTGTGTCGCTCGCCCGGGCCCTCGCAGCCGACACCACCGACCGGTACGACTACTGCGGGATCTACGTCGACGATCTGTCGTCGGTGCTCGATCTCGATGCGATCCGTGACGCCGGCGTGCGCATCGGTGCAGACCCACTCGGTGGAGCGGCCGTCGACTACTGGGGGCGAATCGCGAACACGTACGACATCGACCTGACCGTCGTGAATCCGCTCGTCGACCCGACGTGGCGGTTCATGACGCTCGATTGGGACGGTTCGATCCGCATGGACTGCTCATCGCCCCACGCGATGGCGTCGCTGATCGAGGTCAGCGATCAGTACCAGATCGCCACCGGAAACGAT
>CALLIQ010000520.1 GCA_938008925.1 uncultured Acidimicrobiales bacterium | reverse complement strand
AGATTCCCGGGTTCGCCGAGTTCGGCACCGCAGCAAAGCCCCTCCTCGACTACGCCAAGGCATGGCTTCGATTCGTCGGCGAGGCGCCTGCCCGCTCGTCGAATGACGTGGCGGTCATCGGTGGCGGCGTCGGAGGATGCGAGCTCGCCATGGCGATGCGACACCGGCTCTCGGTCGAAGGTGTGGCTTCGACGGTCCGGGTCCTCAGCGCCGGCCCACTGCTCCCCGACCTCGGCGACAAGGCCCGAGAACAAGTCCGGGCCCGGATGATGCACGACGGCATCGAGGTGAACGAGGGCTGCCGGGCGGTCGAGGTCACCGCCGAGGGCGTTCGCTGCGACGACGGCACGACCGTGCCCGGCGACTTCGTCGTCGGCGCGGCGGGCGCTCGGGCCTACCCCTGGTTGTCGGAGCTCGGCCTCGCCACCCACGAAGGCTCCATCGAGATCGACGAGACGCTCCGATCGATCACCGACCCGTCGGTGTTCGCCACGGGGGACTGCGCCCACATGGGGTTCGCGCCGCGACCGAAGGCCGGTGTGTTCGCCGTTCGCCAGGCGCCGATTCTGCTCAACAACATCCAGGCGGAGCTCCGCGGCAAGCGGTCGAAGTCGTTCAAGCCCCAAGACGACTACCTCAAGCTCATCTCCCTCGGATCGAAGGCGGCCGCTGCCGACAAGTTCAAGCAGACCGTCGGTGGCGATCGTTCCGCCAAGGCGCTGTGGCGGCTGAAGGACAAGATCGACCGCGACTTCATGGACAAGCTCGGCACCGATCTGGAGCCGATGGAACCGCCGTCGGTTCCTCGACGATCGGTGAAGGGGCTCCGTGCGGCCATCGAGGAAGAGCCGCCTCTCTGCGGCGGCTGCGGGGCCAAGGTGGGGGCAGACGTGCTCGCTGGCCCGCTCGCTGAACTCCCGAGCTCGACCAGGTCCGACGTCGTTCGCCTCCCTGGCGACGACGCCGCCCTCCTGCAGTTCGGCGGGGTCCGCCAGGTGATCACGACCGACCAGCTTCGTCCGTTCACCAGCGACCCGTTCACGATGGCGAAGATCGCTTCGCTCCATGCGATGGGCGACGTGTGGGCGATGGGCGCGGAGCCGCAGGCCGTGCTCGTCACCGTGACCCTGCCGCCACTCGGTCCGGCACAGCAGGGGGAGTGGCTCCGGGAGATCATGGCCGGCACCGCCGAGGCACTGGCCGGAACCGGGGCCGAGATCGTCGGCGGTCACACGAGCATGGGCGCTGAGCTGTCGCTCGGCTTCTCGATCACCGGCCTCGTCGACGGTGAGCCGATCACGCTCGCCGGGGGACGTGCCGGTCACGACCTGATGGTGACCCGCCCGCTCGGTTCGGGACTGCTGCTCGCCGGTGAGATGCAGCTCCGTGCCCGCGGTGGCGACGTCGCCGCATTGCTCGCCGAGCTCGAGCACCCCCAAGGCGAAGCGAGCGCGATCCTCGCTCGCAACGGGGCGACCGCCATGACCGACATCACGGGGTTCGGCCTCGCTGGGCACCTCCTCAACATGTGCCGCGCCTCGGGAGTCGGCGCCACCGTCGATCTCGACGCCCTGCCTGCGTTCGACGGCGCGCTCGACCTGGCCGGGTCCGGACTTCGAGCGCACCTGCACACCAGCAATCGCACCGCCGTGCCCGACCTGGCCGACAGCGACGATCCGCGGGCCGTGCTGCTCTTTGATCCGCAGACCGCGGGCGGGTTCTTGGCCGCTGTCCCCAGCGAACGGACCGACGCGATCGCCGCTGCCCTCGGCGAGGCGGGCTTCGGATCGTGGGTGGTCGGCTCCCTGGTCGACGGCGTCCCTGAGATCACCGCCGGGTCGTCAGCCGGGTGATCAGCCGGGCAGGGTGTCGAGCAGCTCGTTGACGCACGCTGCCGGCCCGCCGTCGAGCCCGACGTCGAACGCTGCGGTGCGATCCTCCGGTGTTCCGTGGGCGTGGGGATCCTCGATGTCGACCTCGCCCTCGTCGCCCGCTTTCGCCGTGTCGGTACGTAGGCGTTCGATGTCGGCCTCGGCCCGCTCTGCAGCCCATGCGCCGGCGAAACAGTCGGCCTGGAGTTCTGCGTCGATGGGGAGTCCGTCCGGATCGTTGCTGATGTCGAGGTCAGCGGCCTGCGCTTGGATGACGTGGCCCCATTCGTGGGCCATGGTCGCTTCCGCTCGGGCGAGCGACTCGCCCAGATACGCCGGGTCGTAGGCCACGGTGATGCCTTCCGAGCACGATGGGTCCACGAATGCGTTGTCGGCGACCTCTTCGGCCTCGATCGGCTCGAGACTGCAGGTCAGCCCGTCCGCCGCGGTCCCGACTCGCTCCAGCGGAACCGGTTCGTAGTCGAAGCCCAAGTCGTCGTCGGCCTGCGACCAGTAGTCGTTCAAGTCGTCGACGATTGCTGCGATCTCGTCGTTTGAGCTTGCTCCATCACCGGCGCTGTCATCGCCGCAGGAGAGGACAACGAGCGACGTGGCGGCGAACACTGCGCACCAGGACGGCGAGAGGCGGCGGTGGCCGAGCGATCTGTACACGGCGAGCAGCGTACGGTCAGCCGTCCTCGCGGGGCGCGAAATCTTCCCACCGAGGCTCGGGTCGCTCCGGCTCGGGCGCAGACTCAGCAGCCGGTTCCGACTCCGGCACGGGCTCTGGCGCGGACTCGACGGCGTTCGTCGACGGGATCTCCGTCGCCGCGACCGCGAGTTCGCTCTCGGGACGAAGGATGGCAGCGGCGAGCGCGGTCGTGATCGGAACGGCGGCGACGAGTCCGATCGAGCCGCAGAGTGTGCGAACGATCTCCACAGCGATCAGTTCGGAGTTGGCGACCATCGGGAGCGATTGGTTCGACACGGCAAACAGCAGCAACAGCGGCATGCTCGCTCCGGCGTAGGCCAGCAGCAGCGTGTTGACGGTCGATGCGATGTGGTCTCGGCCCACCCGAATGCCCGACGCGACGAGCTCTGGGGTCGACAGCTGAGGGCTGCGGTAGCGGAGCTCGGCCACGGTGGAGACCTGGGTGACCGTGACGTCGTCGAGCGCTCCGAGGGTGCCGATGATCGCGCCACCGAGCAGGAGCGCCCGGAGGTCGATGTTCTCCGACACGAACGGCAAGACGATGGCCTCCTCGGTGGCGAGGCCGGTGAATTCGGCGAACTCGAAGAACGACCACGACAGCGCGAGCGTCAAGACGAGCGCGAGAAGGGTCCCTGCGAGCGCGACGGTCGTCGTCGGGGAGAACCCGTGTGTCAGGTAGAGCGACACGAACGCGATCGCCGCGGCCGCAACGACCGAAACGAGCAGGGGATCGTTGCCGTCGAGCGCGGATGGGGCGACGAAGCCAACCAGCACGACGAGCGTGGTCGCCATCGCGACGAGCGCCAGCATTCCTCGAAGCCGGCCGAGCGCCACCACGACGACGCCGAACAGGAGAGCGAGAAGCGTGAGCGACCCACGCCGGTCGCGATCGGCGTAGAAGTAGAAGTTGGTCGAGTCCTCGTAGCCGACGATCACCTCGTCGCCGACCGAGAGATCGGGCACGGAGCGGTCATAGGTGAGGTTGATCTCGGCCAGGGCGATGAGCGAACCGGCTTCTGGGCCTTCGTGCACGATGAGCGTGAGCGAGCGGCAGTTCTGCGGATCCTCGGGCGTCGAGGTCACGCATTCTCGATCGTTGACCTCCTCGACGGTGGCCGACAGTCGTTCGGAAGCCAGACCGATCGCGTCGGCGTTCTCGATGGCGGTCTGCTGGCCGACTCCCGTCGGCCAGAGGACGACGAGTGCGATGACGGTTGCGATCGCGGCCGCGACGACACCCGCCAGCACACCTCGCAGAACCCCATCGTGGAGCCATGCACCCCATCCGCCGGTGAGCCCGTGGCCATGGAGATGGCTGTGGCCATGACCGTGGCCGTCGTCGTGACTCATCGGCCCCGATCGTAGGGCGCGAGGTGGTCGGCGATCGTCACCCCGTCTTGATCGCCGCCTTGATGGCTGACAGCACGACGAACTTCTTGGTCGATCCAACCGTCGCGTGATTGCCGAAGACTCGCTCGAGCTTGGCGTGGTGGCCGAGGTGACGATTGGCAACGACCCGGAGCTCGCCGCCGGGGCGAAGCACGCGGTGCGCGTCGACGAACATCGCGAGGGCTGTGTCGTCGCCGACCACGTGGTCGTCGTGGAACGGGGGGTTGTTCAGCACGAGATCGACCGAGGCGGTCTCGACGTGGTCGAGGGAGTCGGCGACGGAGAACGTCGATCGAGTTCCCTCATCGTGGAGGTTCGCCGCGACGGTCGCCCGAGCGGAGGCGACCGCCATGTGCGACAGGTCGACGTAGTGGATCGACAGGTTCTCGGCCGTGCGAGCGAGCGCGACCCCGAGGGCACCGTTTCCGCATCCGAGGTCGATCACGCTGGAGCCCTCGGACACCGGAGGCAGATGGTCGAGCATGGCCCTGGTCCCGATGTCGAGCTGGTTCAGGCTGAACACGTTGGCATGGTTGACGAGATCGAGACCGACGTCGGTGTGCACCGTGATGGGCCACGGCGACGGCATCACGGTTCGATCGGGATCCAGCGTCGCGTGGATGAGCCTGGACTTCTTGTGCGCTCTCGACGTGGTTGTCGGGCCGATGATGGCGTCGAACAACTCGATCGCCGACCGCGGAAGGTGCTTCACCATGCCGGCGCCGACGATCGTCGCTTCCGCAGTGAGCAGCGGCCTGATCGTCCGGAGCTGGTGTTCGAGCATCGCATTGCTCTTTGGGACCTTGATGACGACGGCGCCGATCGGGGCGGTTGGAGTCTCGGTGCTGGCGAGCAACCTGGCCGACGTGGGATCGACGTCGTTGCGCTGCAGGTTCTCGCGGATCGCCCGCTCCGTGCGGACCGAATCGACCCACACGATTGGCCGGTGGCCGGCGAGGGGAACGGTGAGCCCGCCGAACGAGTCGTTCACGATGAGCAGCTGGCCCGGCGCGGTCGCCAGCGACTCCACCTCGGCGAGATGGGTGAGGACGTAGTCATCGGCGGCATCCCACGCTCGCAGCGGGGACCGCTCGTCGTGCGGGATCCGTCGGAGTGTGACGACGCCGGTCGGCGTGTCGAACTCGGTTTCGGTCATCGAGGTCAGAGATCGGGACGGACGAGGATCTTGACGTGTTCGCCGGGGTCGGCCAGGTCGGCGAACGCCTGCGGCACACCGTCGAGCCCGACCTCGCCGGTGATGAGCGGCGAGCCGTCGATCTCGCCTTCGGCCAGGGAATGCAGCGACTTCACGAAGTCCTCGGGGGTCCACCCGAGTACGAACTGCAGGTTGAGCCGCTTGGCGATGCCGAGGAACGGCCGGATCGTGTCGGGGGGCATGCACACGCCGGCGACGAGAATCTGGGACCGTTCGGGTGCCTCGAGCATGAGCCCATCGATCATCCCGGGCACGCCGACGGCGTCGTAGATCACCGGCGGGGTCACGCCGTCGCCGGCCGCCCGCCAGGCGTCGGCGAGCGACTCGTTGCTCGGGTCGATGACCTGGGTGGCCCCCATGACCGTCGCCATGGCACGCCGGGCGGGGGAGAAGTCCGAAGCGATGATCGCCTCGATGCCTCGTGCTGCCAGCGCGGCGATGATCGCGAGGCCCACTGGCCCCGAGCCCGCAACGAGGGCGATCCGCCCCGGTTCGATCACGGACTCGTTCACGGCGTGGAGGCCGACCGCCATCGGCTCGGTGAGCGCGGCGATCATCGGGTCGAGCCCGTTGGGGATCGGGATCAATCCCTGCGGGCTCACCAACACCTGACTCGCATAGCCGCCCGGGTAGGCGTTGCTGTAGCCGACCACATGGCGATCGGTTTCGGTCTCCACGAACGGAATCGTGGCGAACTCGTCGCCCTCGGCGATGCCCTCGACACCGGCGCCGAGTGCGAGAACTCGACACGAGAACTCGTGACCCATGACCAGGTCTCGTGCGGGATCGAAGTGTTGGGCGAGACCACCGGCACCCGCCGCCTTCGAAGCCTCGACCATCTCGTGGGCGTGATCGACCGTGTGGAGATCAGACCCACAGATCCCGCAGGCGATCGGCTCGACGAGCACCTGCCCTGCGGCCGGCTCCAAGTCGGGGAGATCGTCGACCACCATGGCACCGTCACGCAAAATCGCAGCTCGCATGTCCGACAGCGTGGGCTCCACTCGTGGCTGCGTCAATCCATCTCGTAGAGTTCCTTCATGTCCGAGGTGCGCGAGACCAAATTGCCCGGGGTCGGTGTCCGACACGAGTTCACCACGAGCGACGGAACCGCTCTCGCTGTGATCGTCCATCACGACGGCCGGCGCGAGGTCATGGCCTATGAGCGAGACGATCCCGACGCGTGCTCGCAACTCGTCAGCCTCTCCGAACCCGACACACAGACGCTCGCCGAGCTGCTCGGTGTCAGCCACGTCACCGAGACCGTCACGAGCATCCGCCAGGAGATCGAGGGCCTCGCCATCGAGTGGGTGGAGTTGTCGCCCGACTCGGACAGTGCCGGCGCGTCGATCGGGAGTGGCGGCTTTCGAACCAAGACCGGCGCGTCGATCGTCGCCGTGATGCGCAACGATCATCCGATCCCAGCGCCGGGGGCTGATTTCGTCCTGTACCCGGGCGACACGGTGGTGGCCGTCGGGACCGCCGACGGTTTGCAGATGCTTCGAGCGATGCTCGAGAGCTGATGACGACACCGGATCGTTCAGCCAGACGCGTACCCCTCGAATCGCCTTGATCTTCGCCGCAGGGTCGACCGAGACAGCCCTGGCGTTTCTCGAGGTCGGCGCCGTCGCGTTCGGCCTCGGCATCTTGTCGCGGCTCGCCGGACGGCTCGGCATCACGGCCGTTCCCCTCTACCTCGTCGCCGGACTCGCCTTCGGCGAAGGCGGAATCGCCAAACTCGACGTGAGCGAAGACTTCGTCGCGCTCGCTGCCGAGATCGGCGTGCTTCTGCTGTTGTTCACCCTCGGGCTCGAATACACCGACGAGGAGCTCCGACACGGGTTGCGCAACGGCATACCGCCTGGCGTTGTCGACATGGTCCTCAATGCGGGTTCGGGTGTGGTCGTCGGGCTCTTGCTCGGATGGGCGCCGCTCGCTGCCGTGTTGCTCGGCGGTGTGACCTGGGTGTCGTCGTCAGGCGTGATCTCCAAGGTGCTGGCCGACCTCGGTCGCCTCGGCAACCGCGAGACGGCACCGGTCCTCAACCTGTTGGTGATCGAAGACCTGGCGATGGCGATCTATCTGCCCGTCGTGGCCGCCCTCATCGTCGGTGGCACGCTCCTCCAGACGGCGACCAGCGTCGTCATCGCCCTCACCGTGGTGCTCACGATCCTGTTCGTCGCACTGCGCTTCGGCGCCCAGCTCAGCCTCAAACTGGGATCGGGTTCCAACGAGTCGGTCCTCCTGGCCGTGTTCGGCCTCGTCCTGCTGGTGGCCGGCATCGCCCAACTGTTCGACGTGTCCGGCGCCATCGGGGCGTTCCTCGTTGGGCTGGCGTTGTCCGGTCGAACCGAGGAGCGGGCGATGGAGCTGCTCGCACCGTTGCGCGATCTGTTCGCCGCCACCTTCTTCGTCTTCTTCTCGTTCCAGATCGATCCGGCCGATCTCGTCGCGGTTGCCGGGTGGGCGGTGGCCCTCGCCGTCGTGACCGCCGGAACCAAGGTGGCCACCGGTTGGTACGCGGCGAGACGACGGGGCGTTGGCAACCGAGGTCGGCTTCGCGCCGGCACCGTGCTGATCGCTCGCGGCGAGTTCTCGATCGTCATCGCGGCGCTCGGAACCGGGCTGGCCGACGGCGGCGAACTCGGAGCGCTCGCCGCTGGCTACGTGTTGGTCACCGCGATCATCGGGCCGCTCACCACACGCTTCTCCGACCAGATCTCGGCCCGTGTGCAGCGGCCCGACGCCGCCCGAGTACCGGCCCCGACCTGAGCACTCCTAGGGTGAGCGCCAACGGCAACGACCAAGGGGGACCCACCGTGTCCGCAGCAGATCAGACTCCACTCGGCTCCGGGTTCGGCGCTCGCAGCGAGCCCCACGAGGTGCTCGACGGCATCGACCTCGACGGCGCCACCGCCGTCGTCACCGGTGGGTACTCGGGCATCGGCCTCGAGACCACGAAGGCCCTCGCAGCCAAGGGTGCGAAGGTGGTCGTGCCCGTGCGCACGCCGGAGAAGGCAGCGGAGAATCTCGCCGCGGTCGACGGCGACGTCGTCTCGCACCAGATGGACCTCGCCGATCTCGCCTCGGTCCGATCGTTCAGCGAGGCCATGAATGCGGACCTCGATTCGGTCGACCTGCTCATCAACAACGCCGGCGTCATGGCAACACCCGAGCGTCGTGTCGGCCCGAACTGGGAATATCAGTTCGGCATCAACCACCTCGGTCATTTCGCGCTGACGAATGGCCTCATGCCGCTGCTCGAGGCCGCTGATGCGCCGCGCGTCGTCGCCCTGTCGTCGGTCGGGCACCTCCGCAGCGGGGTGCTGTGGGATGACATCCATTTCGAGAACGGCGACTACGACAAGTGGGTTGCCTACGGGCAGGCCAAGAGCGCGAACGCGCTGTTCGCCGTCGAGTTGTCGAACCGGATGGAAGCGTTCGGCGGTCGTGCGTTCTCCGTGCACCCCGGCGGGATCTTCACGCCGCTGCAGCGTGACCTGCCCGTCGAGGAACAGATCATGATGGGTTGGCTCGACGAGGACGGAAACCCGAGCGAGTTGGCGCAAGCGGCCTTCAAGTCGCCCTCGCAGGGCTGCACCACCACCCTGTGGGCAGCGACGTCGCCGTTGTTGGCCGACAAGGGCGGTCTCTACTGCGAAGACTGCGACGTCGCCCCGATGGTGGGCCCCGACTCGCCCCGTGGCGCCAACGTCGCCCCGCACGCCGTCGACCCGGAGCAGGCGGCCCGCCTGTGGGCGCTCAGCGAAGAGATGATTGCGGCGGCCTAGTCGCTGCGTTCTCGTCGCTGCGGTCTAGTCGAGGACCAGCATCCAACGGGTGCCGAAGCGATCCTCGACCATCGAGAAGGGGCCATCGATCTCGAACAAGACGGTGCCGCCGTCGGCGAGTGAGGTGAAGGCGGTCGCCCGGGCGTCCGCGTCCTCGAACGACACGAACAGTGAGACGGTGGCAGCCCCTTCGCCGGGGTTCGGATCGTCCGATGCTTTGATCACGAACTGACCTGCCCGCATCTCGGAGTTGAATATCAGGCCGGCGGCATCGTCTGGAACCTCGACTGGCGAATCGCCGAGCGTGGTCATGATCGTGACCACCCCGTCGAAGACGTTTGCGTAGGTGGTCATGGCTTCTCGACACGTGCCGGGGAACGTGAGATATGGGATGGCTGGGTTCATGTTCGGACCGTACGGTCGGGGGCCCAGCGCGTCTTGACGATTCTTGCGAGACTCTGTCCATGGCGCCCGATTCCTGGCTCCCGCGGATCAACGCGGTGATGGACGCGGTGCGCGACGACGTGGCGGGATCCCACACCCTCGACTCGCTCGCGGCGGACGCACACGCCGCACCGCACCACTTCCACACCCGCTTTCGCGAGATCACGGGTGAGACCCCGGCCCAGTTCGTGCGCCGCTCGCGTCTCGAGCGGGCCGCCTACCTGATGATGGCGACGCCGACCCTCACGCTCACCGAGATCGCGTACGCCACCGGCTTCAGCGAGCCGAGCGACTTCTCCCGTTCGTTCAAACGCCACTACGGGTGTGCCCCGTCGGTGTGGGATCGCCGGTCCCGGTCCGCCGTTGCACGCTCGACGGGGCGCGGATCGTCTCCCGCTGTGCAGATCATCGCTCGGCCAGCGGTGCGCCTCGCGGCGGTGAGCCAACGCGGCATCTTCGGGATCGACGACTTGCGGGAGGGCTATGCGACGCTGTGCGAGTGGATGAGCGACCGCGGACTGCCGCTCGATCGGTCGCACCTCGTCGGCGCCAGCTTCGACAACTACCGGACGACGCCCGCCGAACGAGTGCACTACACCTTCGGGTTCGTCGTCGACGACGCCGTGGTCATCGACGGCCCGGTTCACGAGCGCAACCTCCCGGCCTTCACCGCGGCGGCGGTCTCGATCGACGGGTCGCTCGGCTCGATCGCGACGGCGTGGGACCATCTCTACGACGGATGGTTCCCTTCCCGCCCGTGGTCACCGGCCGGCCTTCCCGGATTGAAACTGTTCCGCTCTCGGCCTGATCAGATCGGTTGGGATCGATTCGATCTCGAGTGCGCGATCGCCTTTCGAACGACCTGATGAGAGCGTCCCCCGGATCCCGATCGTTGGCGTTCTTGTGATAGGTGTCTTTGGCGACGAGGAGCGTGGTGAATGGCGGATGAGGACGGACCGGAGGATGCGGGTTGGCACCCAGCGCCCGACGACCCGCCCGGATTCATCCGCTATTGGGACGGCACCCGCTGGATCGGTGAAGCCGTCCCATTGCGTCAGTCGAGCGAGGTCTTTCGATTCGCCCGGGCCAATGCCGACGAAGAGGCCTTCCGCCGATCGGGAGCGAGAGAGGGCGAGGGCGTGCCCTTCCACGAGCTCTACTTGCGTCGAAGGTCGAAGAAGCACAACTGGAAGCCGCCCGAGACCTAGCCGCCGTTCCAGTCCTATTGCTGCTACTGCTGCTGCTGTTGCTGCGCCTGTTGGTCGCTGAGATCGGGCGAGGCGAGGTAGCCAACGGGGCGAATGCGTCGCCGTGACCGGCCGGTCATGGAGCGTTCGATCGGCTCCATGCGACGCATTTCGACCGACGCATCGACGCTGGAGCGGCCCGCACCGGCGTACACGCCACGCACGGGGGCGACGTCGTCGTAGTCTCGCCCGTAGCCGATGACCACGTGGCGCTCGCCGACGGTCTGGTCGTTCGTCGGGTCGATGGGAAGCCAACGACCATTCGGCAGTGCCGCCTCGACCCACGCATGGGTCTGGACCGACACGACGTTTGCGGTGTCGTCCACCGCGGTCTCATCGACCGCGAACAGATAGCCAGAGACGTATCGAGCTGGGATGCCGATCGATCGAAGCAATCCGATGTTGAGGTGGGCGTAGTCCTGACACACGCCCTTCCCGCCGTCGACGAGGTCGGCGAGGCTGATCCCGATGTGGGTCGAGTCTCGCTCGTAGGTGATGAGCTGCCGAGTTGCCTGGACGGTGGCCTGGACCCGCTCGGCGACGCTCGAGTTGCCGGCGGTCGCGTCGCGGGCAACGTCGGTCAGCTGGTCGGTCCACTCGACGTGTGGTGAGCGGCGCATGCACTCGATCTCGTCGGTTCGAACCTGATCATCGAGGTAGTCGTCGGGGCTGTTGTGCGCCGGGTCGGGACGGGGTCGCGTCTCGACGGCCGCTTCGGCCACGATCTCGAACGCCATGTGTTCGGCCATCAGGCCGACGTGGTCGACCGTCGTACCCCAATAGTCCGAGAACGACATGACCCGGCCGATCGGATCGGACGTGAGCCGGTGGGCGAGGAGGCGCTGGTCGGGCAGATCGCGCGGACGCACCCGGAGTTCGTTGTGCGCCTCGCGAACGGGGGCGTCGTACTCGAAGCGCATGCGGTAGCGGATGTCGAGTCTCATTCGGCCTGCCCTGGGCGGATGAACTGGGCATGCATGGGTGGCGACTGCGCCGGGTCGAAGGCCGAGTCGGCGATCGCTCGAGCGAGGTTGAACATCTCGGCTTCGATCTCGAGCAGCAGCTGTTCGGGTCGTTCGGCCAGGGTGAGGTCAACGCCGCCGAACTCCAGATTGGCTCGAACCCGTCCACACACCATGAGCGCAGGCTCGAGGCCGGGCGCTGTACCGCGCAACCGGTTGAGGCGAGCTTCGGCCCGTCGTAGGCACGACAAGACGGTCCGTGGCACGTCGGTGGCGGTGAGGAGGAAGAACGCGAGCGTGACGTCGTCGCCGCCTCGACCGGGGCCGCGGCGGTAGGCCTGGAGGGAGGAGACCATGCGCAGCAACGCCGCGTCGTCGAGCGCGTGGTGGTTGCGGAACACGAGGCAGCGCACCAACCGGGTGGTGAGCACGGCTCGTTCGATCATGCGCCCGACAACGAGAAAGGTGAACGCCTCGTCGCGCGACATCGCCTCGCCGATGACACCGCTGATGGCCTGGCATCGGCGACGAACCACCGAATACCGCTCGAACGGTTCCGGGCCGAGGCGGATGCCGGCACCGTCGAGGTCGATGTGGAGCCGGTTGGTCTCCTCCCACAGCTCGACGGGTACCCGGTCTCTCACGGTCCGGATGTTCTCGCGCATCTGAGCGACCGACCCGGCCACCGAGCCCGCGTTCGATCGGTCGGAGAAGAGGAATCGAGGCACCGTCACGCCGTCTGCGACGACGCCTTGCTCGGCTGCGAAGTCGTTGTCGAGGCCGAGCGCTTCGAGAATCAGCCCCCACTCGGGCGGTGACTCGACATCGGGGAAGTGCATCGAGTCGCGGGACGCGACGTCGAGCACTCTGGCGGTGTGTTCGGCTCGTTCGAGCTGTCGGCCGGCCCAGAACGTCGCTTCCGCGTGTCGAGCGAGGATCACGGGGCCACCTCGGGTGTTCCGTTCATCCCGTTGGTTCCGTTGCCGGTCGGATCATCGGAGAGGACCCAGGTGTCCTTCGACCCTCCACCCTGCGAGGAGTTGACGATCAGGGATCCCTCGCGCATCGCGACCCTCGTGAGACCACCGGGAAAGACCCGCGTTCGTTCACCGGTGAGGATGAACGGCCGGAGGTCGAGGTGTCGGGGTGCGAGACCCTGATCGGTCAACGACGGCAAGCTCGACAGCTCGACGAGATCTTGCACGATCCAATTGCGATGGTCGGCTTCGATGTTCGCCCGGGCCTCGGCGAGCTCCACATCGGACGCGTGCGGTCCGATGATGATGCCGTAGCCGCCAGATTCTGCGACCGGCTTGATCACCAGCTCATCCAACCGATCGAGACACGCGGCTCGCTGGTCGTCGTCCCACATCACGTGCGTCGGCACGTTGGCGATGAGGGGTTCCTCGCTCAGGTAGTAGCGAATGAGGTCGGGGACGTACGGATAGATGGCTTTGTCGTCGGCGACCCCGTTCCCGATCGCATTGCAGAGGGTTACCGTCCCTGCCCGGGCTGCCGCAAGCAGGCCGGGCACACCCAGCGTCGAGTCTGGCCGGAACGACACCGGGTCGAGGAACGCGTCGTCGATCCGGCGGTAGATGACATCGACGGGGGAGAGCCCGCCGACCGTTCGGGCGTAGACCACCTGGTCGTCGACGACGAGATCACGCCCCTCCACCAGCTCGACGCCCATCGCTCTCGCCAAGAAGGCGTGTTCGAAGTAGGCGCTGTTGTAGACGCCTGGGGTGAGGATGACGACGTTCGGGTTGTCGCCGGCCGAGGGCGGGGCGACCTCTTCCAGTGTCGAGCCGAGGAGGAGGCCGTATTGGTCGACGGGCTCGACCCGGTGGTTGCTGAACAATGCGGGAAAGGCCTTGGCCATCGCCGCTCGATTCTCGACGACGTAGCTGACTCCGCTTGGGTTGCGGAGGTTGTCCTCCAAGACGGCGAAGGATCCATCGGCGCCGCGCACCAAGTCGATGCCAGCGATCATGCAGCGGGCACCGAACGGCACGTCGATGCCGAACGCATGACGCTCGAAACCCTGGGATGACGTCACGAGCCACCGAGGGACGACGCCATCGTGGATCGCCGCTTGCTCACCCACGTACAGGTCGTCGAGAAAGCGATTCAGGGCGGTCACCCGTTGGGCCAAACCACGTTCGAGCTCACGCCATTCCGCCGCCTCGATGATCCGAGGGAACAGGTCCATCGGCCAGGTTCGCTCGGTTCCTTCATCATCGTCGTAGACGGTGAAGGTGATGCCCTGGCGGCGAAACTCGTCGGCGACCACACCCTCGATACGCCTCGCCTCGGCGACGTCGAGTTCGCCGAATCGGCCGGCGACCAGTTCGTAGACGGACCGAATGGTGTCGTCGCCGGCGAACGCTTCGTCGTAGCCGAACGTGCGCTGGTAGCCGTCGAGCAGGTTGGTCACAGATCACTTTCGGCGAGGTTGGCGGCGATCGCCTCCACCATGGCAGGTTTCGGTGCGCCATGCGGCCAACCGTCGTCCTCGATTTGCCTAGCCCCGCGGCTGGCAGCGGGGGCACCAGTAGGTGCTCCGCTCCGTCTTCTCGCCGGCTGCGGAATAGAGAACCGAGTCCGAGCAGCGGCGGCACGGCTTTCGGAAGCGGCCGTACACGTAGTTGCGATCGCCGATCGCGCTCGACGTGGTCTTGCGGCTCGCCCGATCTCGATTGGCGACCAGCTGCTCGTGCGCGATGCCCCACACCCGCCTGAGCTTCTCGTCGCTCAGGTCATCGACGTTGGTGAAGGGGTGTACTCGGCTCAGGAACGCCACCTCGCTCTTGAAGACGTTGCCGACGCCGGCGGCGATTCGCTGATCGAGGAGCGCGTCGGCCAGGAGCCGTCCGCTCGCCAAGGTTCGAGTGCGGGTGATCACGTCGTCGATGTCGGCGCCGTCGTCGCTCAGATCGGGTCCGAGGTGGGCGATCGGTGACGTGCCGGTGTCTCGAATGAAGGTGTCGATGGTCGGGGCTCCGAAACACAAGGCGGTACCGAGCGCTGTTTCGATCCGGACGCGAAGCCGCGGGTCGCGCGGGGCGGCGTCCGAGCCTGCGACCCGCCACGATCCGCTCATTCCGAGGTGGGTCCGAAGGGTGAGCTTGCGATCGAAGTCGATCAGCAAGTGTTTGCCGACCGCGTCGACCCGCTCGATCTGCTGACCGGCCCTGGGGCGGTGGCCGCGGATCTTGCGGAACCAGATGTCGGCGACCACCTGGCCCTCCAACACGGGCGCCAACAGCGCCTCGGCTCGCCGAAGCGAATCACCTTCAGGCAACGGAACCGACGAGCACCGGGGCGAGCATCGTTCGAGGCTAGTGCTCCTCTTGGGCGAGACCCCATCGGATCCCGCCGGCCATGAAGCCCGAGGGACGAAAGTCCTGACCGACGTGCGCCTGGCGCGGATCGGATGCATGGTGAAGGCGCCGTGCAGCCTTCGATCCGCTTCGACCCGTTTTCGCCCGACTATCTGGCCGACCCCTACGCGGTGTGGGCCGAGGCTCGCGCCTCGAGCCCCGTGTTCTACAGCGACGTACTCGACTACTGGGTTGTCACCCGGTACGACGACCTCCGAACCGTGTTCGGAGATCCCGCGACGTTCTCGGCTCGCAACGCCCAGGAACCCTTGATTCCCCTGTGCGACGAGGCGCGCCAGCTCCTGATCGATGGCAACGTCACGATCAAGCCGTTGCTGACCAACAACGACCCGCCCGACCATCAACGGGTGCGGCGTTTCATGGGTGGAGCGTTCACGGTTCGCGCTGTCCGTCGGCTCGAGGAGCGGATCGACGAACTCGTGAACGAGCGGCTCGATGCCTTCGGCGACGAGCGGGTCGATCTCGTCGATCAGCTGCTGTGGGATCTACCGCTGATGGTGATCCTCGAGTTGCTCGGTGTCCCGAGGGATGAAACCGACCTGGTGAAGCAGTGGGCCGAGAGCCGCTTGATGCTGACGTGGGGGCATCCGTCGAAGGACGAGCAGATTCGGCTCACGAGCCACCTCGTGAGTTACTTCAACTACTCGACCGAGTTCGTGAACCGACTCGTCGCCGATCCCGGTGACAACTACACGAGCGACCTCATCCGGGCGCGAGACGGTGACGACTCGATCGCCACGCTGAACGAGATCGCCATCCAGGTGTTCAACCTGTTGATCGCCGGACACGAGACGACGTCGAACCAGGGCGCCAACATGTTCCAGCGGGTGCTCGG
>CALLIQ010000519.1 GCA_938008925.1 uncultured Acidimicrobiales bacterium | reverse complement strand
TCCGCGCCCGCGCCGAAATCCCAGTCCGCCATCAACTCAGGCGGGTCCTGACTCAGCGTTGTCGTCTCAGACCGGTTGTCGTCTCTGACCGGTTGTCGTCTCAGACCCGCTGCGGGGAGGGCACAGCGGCCGCCATCGCCTGCGCAGGCTGAGCGGCTGATGCGGGTTGTGCCGCTTGCGTCGGCTGTTGAACCGGCGCTGGCTGGACGTTCGCCGGAGTCGCCTGGGCCGCAGCTGGAGCTGACGACGGCGCAGGTGACGGCGCAGCAGCGGGGGAAGGCGCTGCCGATGCAGCGGGGCTGGCGTCAGCGGGGGCGCCGAACTCGGTCTCTTCGGAGAAGAAGTACACCGCAGCGACACGGTCGATCATGTAGCGATCGAGCTGCTGGGGCAGACCTTCGTAGCTGGCGATGCCCTTCATCATCTCGCAGAAATCGACAGCGACATAGGGCCGGAGTTCGCCGATGTTGTCGATCGCCACCGAGCGGAGGTGGGAGGCAGCCTCGGCTGACACCTCGATGCCGAAGGCCTGGGCGACGCGCACGAGGATCCAGTTGAAAGCGTTCTCGGTGACCGCGCCGACGAACACCTTGTTCTTCAGTCGACGGAGGAATGCATCGTCGCCGAGCTCGCGAGGGTCGAGGTTGGTCGACGCGACGAGCTTGAGCTCGAACGGGACCGTGAACTTGGTGCCGCTCGCCAGCTTCAGGAAGTCGATGCTGCGAGAGAGCGGCACGATCCATCGGTTGAGCAGCTCTTCGGGTGACATCGACTGACGGCCGAAGTCGTCGACGACCAGAATGCCGTTGTTGGCCTGCATCTGGATCGGGGCGACGTACGTGCCGGACATCGCGTCGTGGTCGAGCTCGAGCATGCTCATGGTCATCTCGCCGCCGACGATGATGATCGGCCGTTCGCACAACACCCATCGTGGGTCGAGTCCGGATGGCTGCTCGGGCAGCTCGCGGTGGACCGATGGGTCGAAGACGGTGATGATCGCACCGTCGACCTCCACGGCGCGAGGGACCACGATGTGATCGCGGTGAATGCGGATCATGCGCTCGGCGAGGCTGGTCTTGCCCGTGCCCGGAGGGCCGTACAAGAAGATGGCACCGTCGTTCATGAAGGCCGGGCCGAGCTGATCGAGGAGCTCGTCGGCGACCACGAGGTCGCCGAACGCGGTGCGGATCGAGTCGCGGTTGATCTCCATCTCGGCTTTTTGGGCCCAAACCGTTCGCGTGTAGTCGGCGAGACTCACGGGCAGGTGGCTCGCGTAGGAGCTCGCTGCCATCCGCTCTTTGGCCAATCGGCCGCCGGCCTCGGTGAGACCGATGCGATAGTCGCGTCCGTCCATGCCGTGGAACTCGAGCAACTGGCGATTGCGCAGCTCGTCGGCGATCTCCTGTCCGATGGACACGCGAATCGCGATGTGCTGGGAGACAGCATGGACCGTGGACACCCGATCGATGATCAGGCGCCGCATGAAGAGGTCCTCGACCATGGAGCCGGGGACGTTCAGTTCTTCTAGCTTGCCCGGAGAGCGCGGCCAGTCCGGGTTGAATTCGCCATACAGCTCGCTCATACAGGCCTTGATCGGCATCTTCTGGTGTGAGTGGAGCCGATCGGGTCAATCGACCCATTCGACGAATCTGGGGCGAACACAGCCTCAAGAGAGGGGAGTGGGTGCCGATTGCGTCACTACTGGCGAGCCGACCGGGCTCGTGGAATGAGGCGATGGGTTCAGATGGCGAAGTCGGCACGAAATGGACAAGACACGGTGGTCTCGTCGAGCGATGCTCGCGAACACACCGATGCGCCCACTGACGCTGGTTTGGACGACTCCGTCGAGGTGCTCGCCACGGGTGTTTTCCGGCTGGCTCCGATCGAAGGCAGCGTCGACCGGCGAACGCTCGACGTCGACGTCGACCTGACCACCGACACCGGTGTCCTCGTCCTCGGCGATCTGCGTCGAGCCGGCGAAGAGGCCACCAGGAGCGACCATCACGAGGTGGCGCACCGAATCTGGACCGTCTTGATCGAGGCCGCTCGTCGGGTCGGAAACGTTCCGCTCGAAGCGCTCGCCGTTTCCCGAGCCGACGTCGCTCGCCACGAGGCCAAGAAGACTGGGCCAGGCAAGACGCCGAAGCCGCCCTCCAAGAGCACCTATGCGTACGACTACGACGCGCTGGCGGCGGACCGCCTCGAGGGCGCCAGCCAGAGTGAGGTCGCGAAGGCCTGGGGTTGTTCTCCCGGCACGGTCGCTCGCGCCGTTCGCTACGTGAACCACCGTGACGAACTCCTCGCCGAACGGCCCGAACTGCTGCGAGAGCTCGAAGGCGACGCAACCGTCGCCGAGTTGGCGTCGCGCTACGACACGCCGACGAAGATCATGCGTTGGATCGTGTCGACGTCGCTCGACCGCCGCGTGGGCTGACGAGGCTCAGACGGGCCGGAGCACGCCGACGTCGAGTCGATAGCGAGCGACCGCACCGATCATCAACAGCCCGGCGACGACGGCGCTGACCATCGACAAGATGTGGAACCCCGCCATGTCGAACACGAACCCCGATGCGATCGCGCCGGCGCCGCTCGCGAGCGAGGTCAGGACTTCCACCGACCCC
>CALLIQ010000518.1 GCA_938008925.1 uncultured Acidimicrobiales bacterium | reverse complement strand
AGTCCCACGCTCGGGACTGCTCCCATCGGAAGGCCCCCATCAGCATCAGCAGTGACGCCGTCGCGCCGAGACCGACGGGTTTGCGGTGCTCGATCATGGTGTCGAGGACGGTGGCGATGATGAGCGTGGATCCGATGGCCGAGATGTACAGCACTCGGTCGCCGGGGCCGTACGGGCTGTAGAAGTAGAAGAGAAACGGCACGGTGCCGGCGGCGATGATCACCGCGCCGGCCGCGATGAGGGGGAGTGGCGTCGATGCGATCCGGCGTCGCCCGGCGGCGTTCGCCACCAGCGTCGCCCCGGTCAGCGCCACAGCCATCACGATGGCGCCGATGATCCCGCGGCCGACGAGACCGTTGCCGAAGTGGGCCGGGAGCAAGCTGGCAAGGCTTGCCATCTCTTGCTGCGACTTCGCGGGATGCCAGTTGAGAAGGATCCAGCCAGCGACCGCGACTTGACCTGCGCCGACGGCGGTGACGAGCCCGTAGCGAGGTCGCCCACGCACGATCCATGGAAGCGCAACGGTGGCGACGGCGATGACCGGAATCGATGCTTCGTACATGGCGGACGAGACTGTGAACGCAACGACGGCGATGACATCGCTCCGCCGGCTGGGCTCGTCGCGAGCGATCCGACTGACGCCCAGGAGGGCGAGGACCAGCGACGCGCCGATCATCGAGGTGCTCGGCCACGCCTCGATCGCCATGTGATTCGGCGACACGACCCACACGACGGCGGCGATCGCCGCCAGTCGCTGCGACGCGAACCGGCCGACGACGTCGAAGAGGAGTGCGGCGCTCGCGGCGTTGAGAAGGCTGAGCACGACGAAGTGGGGGACGGGATGATTGCCGAACACCCCGAACGTCAAGCCGTAGGCGGCGAGCAGGCCTGGTCGGG
The DNA here is from genome assembly GCA_938008925.1 of uncultured Acidimicrobiales bacterium. Lineage (GTDB taxonomy): Bacteria > Actinomycetota > Acidimicrobiia > Acidimicrobiales > SZUA-35 > CALEWY01. Next base: position 2,982 of record CALLIQ010000518.1, on the reverse strand, counting down.
CGTCGGCGAGTCCGAGATCGACACCCCATGGTTGGGCGGGGTCGACGCCGTAGGCGACGTTGTACCAGTCGTCGAGGATGAAGTTCGGGCCCAGCGCGAGGTGGACGGATGTGACCAGCAACGACAGCGCTGCGATCGCGGCGAGCCGGCCCACCGGTGAAAGAGCCATGTGTTCGGGATCGGTCGGGGGGCGGCGGACTTGAGCGAGGAGGGGGCGACCGCTGAAGGTATGCTCCCGGGTTGCCGGGAAGTTCCCGGCGCTCATCGTCGATGGCTGCCTCTCGTAGCCGTGTCGGTGGGAACGACGAAAGTGTCCCGACTACCGTGTCCACGACTGAATCACCCGCACCCGAATCCCCGGCGCCCGAACCCGAGGCTGCCACCGACGAAGCCGCCATGCCCGAAGCTGGCGCTTACGTGCCTCGCACGATCGTCGTCAACGATCTCGAAGGCTCGCTCGACGATGCCTACAACGCCTCGATGGTGTCCGTCGACGACGGCCAGCTCGTCACCGGCAGCGTCGTCCGGGTCGACAAGGACGAAGTCCTTCTCGACATCGGCTACAAGAGCGAAGGCGTCATCCCCGCTCGCGAGCTCTCCATCCGCAACCAGGTCGACCCGTCTGAAGTCGTCGGCGTCGGCGATGAGATCGAAGCGCTCGTCCTCCAGAAGGAAGACAAGGAAGGGCGTCTCGTCCTCTCCAAGAAGCGGGCTCAGTACGAGCGTGCCTGGGGCACCATCGAAGAGGTCAAGGAGCGCGAAGGCGTCGTCTCCGGCCCCGTCATCGAGGTCGTCAAGGGCGGCCTGATCATCGACATCGGTCTCCGCGGCTTCCTTCCCGCCTCGCTGGTGGAGCTTCGCCGAGTGCGCGATCTGCAGCCCTACGTCGGCAAGACCCTCGAAGCCAAGATCATCGAGCTCGACCGCAACCGCAACAACGTGGTGCTGTCTCGCCGTGCCTACCTGGAAGAGACGCAGAAGGAACAGCGCGAGGACTTCCTCGCCAACCTCAAGCCCGGCGAGGTCCGCAGCGGCGTCGTCAGCTCCGTGGTCAACTTCGGTGCGTTCGTCGATCTCGGCGGCATGGATGGCCTCATCCACGTCTCCGAGCTCTCCTGGAAGCACGTCGATCACCCCGGTTCCGTCGTCGCCGTCGGCGACGAAGTCACCGTGCAGGTGCTCGAAGTCGACCTCGATCGAGAGCGCATCAGCCTCTCGCTCAAGGCCACCCAGCAGGATCCGTGGCAAGAGTTCGCCTCTTCGCACCGCGTCGGCGAGCTCGTCTACGGCCGAGTCACCAAGCTCGTGCCGTTCGGTTCGTTCGTCCAGGTCGGCGACGGCATCGAAGGCCTCGTCCACATCTCGGAGATGTCGGCACACCACGTCGATCTCCCCGAGCAGGTCGTCACCCCTGGCGAGGAGCTGTGGGTGAAGATCATCGACATCGACCTCCAGCGTCGCCGCATCAGCCTGTCGATCAAGCAGGCCGCCGAGGGTGGCGTCGTGGCTCAGGAGTACCAGGAGCACTTCGGCGAGCACGCCTTCGACGACGACGGCAACTACATCGGCCCGACCGACGTGGATCCGGCGACCGAGGCTGCGTGGGCCGAGTACTACGAGGACCTCGAGAACCCGACCCCGGACACCGACGAAGCCGCTGACGGCGAAGCCGCCGAGCCGGCCGCTGAGGGCGAGGCTGCTCCTGAAGCCGCTCCCGAAGCAGCTGCTGAAGCCGCTCCCGAAGTAGCTGCTGAACCCGCTCCGGAACCGGTCGCTGAGGCACCGGCCGAGGTTGCTGACGAGGCACCGGCCGAGGTTGCTGACGAGGCACCGGCCGAGGTTGCCGCCGAGGCTCCCGCAGCCGAGTGACCGAGCTGGGCTGAACGGCCCGGCATCGATTCATCAAACTGAAGCGTTCGACGCTGAGCCGCCCGGAAACGGGCGGTTCAGCTCGTTTTGGCGCGCCCAACGCGTGTCAGAGGAGAACAATCCCGAGGAACTGCTAAGCCCGCGGCCGTTTGCGTCCGACATGAATCCTTGAGTCAGTTGGGTCCCGACCATCGAATCGGGCTGAACCAGGAGTGTGTCGTGAACTCACGACGAGCAATCATCCTCATTGTCGCCATCGCTGTCGGGGCTCTCGCCACGGCTGCGCTCTTCAGCTACACACGGAATCTCGAGGATTCCGTGTATGCCGAACAGGAGACCGCGGAGGTCTGGGTCGTCACCCAGCCAATTCCGAAGGGCACCTCCGCTGAGCGAGCCATCAGCGAGGGATTCATCGCACCGGCCGAGGTGCCGGTCGCTCTGAAGCCCGGCACGTCGATCGCCGATCCGGCGAACGAACTCCAGGGTCTGGTGGCGGTCATCGACCTGCCGATCAACCACACGCTCGTCGTCGGCAACTTCGTTGCGCCGTCGGTCGTTGCGACCGGCATCACCGACCGGCTCAAGGAGAGCGAAGAGCCGATGGTCACCGTGACCTTCACGGTCGATCAGGTCGGCGGCGTCGCCTACCTGCTCGAGCCGGGCGACTTCGTCAACGTTCTGTACCGCTACCCGCTCGAAGAGGCGGAAGAGGGCGACGAGGGCGAAGCCGACATCGTGATCACCGAGGAAGGCACCGACCGCTCGAACACGGTGCCCTACAACTTCGACGCCCGCTACGTCTATCAGCGAGCCGAGATCCTGGCCATCGACAAGGACCTCCCCGCCGACCTCGGCGATGAGGCTGCCGAAGGCGATGCCGCTGCCGCTGCCGTCGCTGGCAACCGTGGCCTGATCACGCTGCTGGTCCCGCCGGAGGCCGCTCAGGAGCTCCTCTCGATCGGCATCGACAACCTCTACCTGTCGCTCGTTCCGCCGACCTACGTCCCCGAGGCCATCGCCCCGCTGGACCTCGGCGAGACCGTCCTTCCCGGCGAAGACGGTGAGCGACTCACCCCCTACGGCCCGAATCCTCAGGCCGACGTCGAATAAGAC
>CALLIQ010000517.1 GCA_938008925.1 uncultured Acidimicrobiales bacterium | reverse complement strand
CTCGTCAACGGCGCCGCAGCGGAGGCACCGCCGATCTGGGAACAGTCGGTGCGAGATCGGCGCGCCGGCTACCAGGCACTCGTCGCTGCCGCGGGGGCCGGCCCGGAGTTGGCGACGGTCACCGATGCGAGCTTTGCGGGGTCTGAGGCGACCATCCGGGTCCGCGTGTACAAGCCGACCGAGGAAGGCGGCGCGGGGATCATCGTCTACTACCACGGTGGCGGTTGGGTCATCGGCGACCTCGACACTCACGACGAGGTGTGTCGCCAACTGGCTCACCAATCCGGTGCCGTCGTGGTCTCAGTGCTGTACCGAAAGGGCCCAGAGGCGCGCTATCCCGCCGCCATCATCGATGGTTGGGACGCCTTCGAGTGGGTCGTCGCGAACCGTGGTGGCCTGTGTGGTGACGCCGACGCAAAGCTCGCCGTGTCCGGCGACTCAGCCGGCGGCAACCTCGCCGCCGTCATGGCTCTGATGGCTCGCGATGCCGGCATCGATCTCGCGGTGCAACTGCTCGTCTACCCGGCCGTCGACATGGCCCAGAACGCGGAGCGCTACCCGAGCCTCGACGAGAACGCGGTCGGCTACGTGCTGACCCGCGAGACGATGCAGTGGTTCCGGGCGCACTATCTCTCAGAGGACGAGGGCGAGGCCGCTGCACAACAGGCGGAATGGCGAGCGTCGCCAATCACGGTCGACTCGCTCGCCGGCGTCGCCCCCGCCGTCGTCATCACCGCAGAGTTCGATCCGCTTCGAGACGAGGGGGCGGCCTATGCCCGGGCGCTTGCCGATGCGGGGGTCGAGGTGGTGCACACCAACTACGAGGGCATGGTCCACATCTTCTTCCAGCTCGGCCCGCTGCTCGACAAGGGCGCAGCGGCGGTCAGCCAGATCGCTGATGCCGCCGCCGCTGCCCTCGCCTGAGGATCTCAGCGCTCGATGGGGTGACCCGTGTCGGCCCAGTCCATCCAGCCGCCGCCGTAGTCCTTCACGTCGCCGAAGCCGATCTGACCCATGACCTCGGCGGCCTTGGCGCTGCGCCCGCCCGCCTTGCAGTAGACGAGGTAGGGCACGTCGCGGTCCAGCGCCCCGATCTTCTCCATGAAGTCGTCTTCGTAGATGTCGATCATCTGTGCGCCGGGGATACGGCCGCCGGCGAATTCGTCGGCTGTGCGCACGTCGAGAATGACGAGGCCGGGTGGCGGGTCGTCGATGAGTGCCTTGGTCGCGGCGGCGTCGATGACGGTCACTGTTGCTCTGCCGCCAGGTCGGCGAGAACTTCGGCGGCGTGTCCAGGCGGATCCGACACGGCGTAGGAGCGACGGATCACACCCTCGGGGTCGATCAGGTAGCTCACGCGCTCCGGGTAGTCCGAGAACGGATCGTCCGCCGCGCGCAACACGTCGTATGCGGTGCCGACCGCCTTGTCGACGTCCGACAGCAGCGGGAACGGGAAGTCGTGTTCGGTTCGGAACGCGCCGTTGTCTTCTGGCGAGTCGAACGACATGCCGAGGACGGCGCAGCCAGCATCGGTGAACGTCTGGGCCTGATCACGCAGGCCCTTCAGTTGCAGCGTTCAACCGGGGGTGCTGGCTTTGGGGTACCACCAGACGAGCACCCACGAACCGCGCTGGTCGGCGAGGTTCACGGTGTTGCCGTCTTGGTCTGGCACCGAAAAATCGGGGGCAGTGGTTCCTGGTTGGAGCATTCCGAAACCGTAGCTCGGACGCTCGATTGACATCGTTTTCACAGCTCGTGAGGCCATGCTGGAGCGCAATGACCGAGACACTCTCCCTCTTCTTCGCCCTCCTCGGGTTCGGTGGCGTGTTCGCCATCGTCGGCGTGCTCGGTCTGCTGGCTGCCGCGAAGTTCGGGAACTCGGCCGGCGCCCGCCGCCTGCTCGATGACATCGCGCCGCTCGGCTTCGTGCTCGGCACGATCGCCGCCACCACCGCGATGGCCGGCAGCCTCTACTACTCAGAGGTCGCCAACTTCAATCCCTGCCGGCTGTGCTGGGTGCAGCGCTACTTCATGTACCCATCGGCGCTGATCCTGCTCGCGAGCCTGTTCGGAGGCCAGCGCTTCCGTCGGTTCGGATGGCTCGCGGTGGGGCTGAGCGTCGTCGGGTTCGGTGTCGCCGTCTATCACCGGCTCGAGCAACAGTTCCCCGACACCGTTGGCGGCTCGTGTGCCCTCGACAATCCCTGCTCTGGTCGGTACGTCGACCAGTTCGGATTCATGACGATCCCGACGATGGCCGCCATTGCGTTTGCCCTCGTCTTTACGTTCGTCTCCCTTAACCTGAGACATTCGAGTTCTGTGTCCATCACCCAGGAGTGACACCTCGCCATGACCGCTAAAGCTCCCATTCGGCCCGACGAGTCCGGCTCGTCGAACAAGCTGTTCATCGGCGCACTCGTCGGCATCTTCGTGATCGGTGCCGCACTCGTCGCCGTCCTGGCGTCCAATCGCGAGACCAACGCCGCAGCGTCGGGCATTCCGCTCGAAGATGGTGTCGAGGTGGCATCCGAGGTCACCATCGAAGGCGCTCCGCTGCCTGCGATGACCACGAGCGGGGTGTCGACCGCGGCAACAGACCCGACGATCGGCACGGTCGCACCGACGCTGATCGGTACGGATTTCGCCGGCGAGGAGATCACCATCGGGCCGGACGGTCGATCCAAGGTGATCATGTTCCTCGCCCACTGGTGCCCGCACTGTCAGGCCGAAGTGCCCCAGGTGCTCGGCCTCGTCGAAGACGGCAAGTTGCCCGACAGCGTCGACATCTACGCGGTGTCGACCGGCATCAACCCGGAGGGCGGCAACTACCCGCCGAACCGTTGGCTCGCTCGCGAAGGCTGGACGTTCCCGATCGTTCGAGACTCTGCCGACAGCCAGGCACTCACGGCGTTCGGCGGGGCGAGCTTCCCGTACGTCGTCTACCTCGACGGCGACAACAACGTCGTCGCCCGCTCGGCTGGCCAGCTCTCCGAAGCGCAGACCGAGTCGCAGTGGTTGGAGCTCGCCGGTGGCTGATCGGTTCGCAGGAATGTCCAACACGCCAGTGATGCCCGATCTCGACACCGACGTGATCGTCGAGGAACGAACGGTTCCCGTCACCAACGACGGTGGCGATCACGAGCGCTTCGCTCACTACGTCAAGAAGAGCCAGATCTTGTCGAGCGCGATCGAGGGAACGCAGAGCGAGGCGTTGTGCGGGAAGAAGTGGACGCCCACCCGCGACCCCGAGCGCTA
>CALLIQ010000516.1 GCA_938008925.1 uncultured Acidimicrobiales bacterium | reverse complement strand
GGTCACGGCCCTTCTCTTTTGAGTCGTCTTTGGCGAGTCGGCTCGTGGCGAGTCGATCGTGTTTGCCGGGGGTCAACCCGGCGGGAACGTCAGCGCCCGAGGATCTTGCCCAGGAGGCCGCCGAGGCCGCCCGACGATGAGCCGCCCGACTTGCCGCCGGCCATCCCGGCGATGTCATCCATGATCGACCCGTCACCGTCGGCGTCGAGGATCGACGCAAGACCGCCGAGACCGGGGTTCGACTTCTCTTGCGTCTGACGCTCCTGATTCAAGACGTTGCCGAGGCTGGCCGAGTCGAGGCCGCCCTCCTGCTTCTTCTTGGCCAGGAACCCCATGACGATCGGAGCGAGGACGGGAAGCAGCTTCGTGATCGTGCCGAGATCGAGTCCCGTCTGGCCAGCGAGGTTCTGCTGGACGTTCTGCTGCTTGTTGCCGAGCACGTGCCCGAGGATGGCGGCGCCGGGGCCCTCGCCCGAGAGCAGCGGTCCGAGCTGGTCGAAGATGCCGGGGTCGTGGTCGTCGACGGCGGTCGCCAGCGCATTGGCGCCGTCGGGCTTCGCCGCGTTGTTTGCCATGCCGCCGAGGATCGCTGGCAATGCCATGCCGATCGCCTTCGAGGCTGCGCCCTGGTCGACACCGAGACCCTTTGCGATCTGATCGACACCTCCGTCGCCGAGTTGGCCCATCAGTTCGTCGAGAAGTCCTGCCATGTTTGTTGCCCTTTCACCTTGCGGAGAACGAGACGGTACCCCCGCGACCCCCGGAGCGTCCTCCGAACGACGAATCCCCCGTTTCGGGGACCGCGGGCCGGGACGGGTGTGATCGGCTGCTCAGCCGGGTCGGCAGGGCTGACCGCGGAGCGATCCACATGCCGGTCGCTCGGCCGGGGCGGTGACGCCGGGGAGCACCGGGAGGGCGATCGAGGAGTCGAATGCGCCGCCGGTGTGAACGGTCACGGTGGTGGATTCCTCGAGTACCTCGAAGCGCCACCTCGGTCGCGATGCTCCCGGGGTGTCGACCGTCAATCGGAGTCGGGAGTCATCCCGCATGACGTGGGCGAACGGCAGGATCTCGATGCGGACGAGCACGGGCTCCTCGTCGGGGCTCAGCCTCGCGACGTCGGACTCGAGGCCGCTGATCGATGGCCGAAGCTCCGTCGCTTCCTCCGACAGTGTTCGTCGTGAGAGCCGGACCCAACCGGATTGGATGTAGGTCTCGGATCCATCGGGTGCGATCTCGGTGAGCGTCGCTTCGAGGTCGGCGTCGTCTCCATCGATGGTGACCCACAGGTCGACACTCGCCGGGCCGGCGAGCACGAGCTGCTCGTCGACCACACCCGAGGTGAAGGTGACGCGGTTCGAGTCATCGGTCGGTTCCCACCGCCATCCCGGTCGATTGGTCCACAGCGCGGTGAGGCTCCCGGCGGTGACGACGTCGCCCTCGTCGGGGTCGGTCTCGAAGCTCGGCTCACCACGCGAGCTGACCGGGCGAGGACCGAGGCGCTCGCCGCCGATGAGGTACCAGCGATCGACCTCGACATCGCTCGACGGCCAGTCGTCGAGCGGGACATCGAAGCGGGCGACCGGCAGGTTCGGGGCCGTGGCGCCGACCTCGAACAGCACGCGGACCGGCGGCTCGTCTTCGTACCGGTCGCGGGTTTCCGACGCGGACAGGCCCGGGTAGTTGTTCGGCGGCAGGTCGAGCGGTGCGCCGAAGACGGTCGCCAGGCCGGCGCCGGCGATGAGTCGGGTGATGGGGTCGATGCCGGGGGAGCGGTCGGCGACGTAGAGGTCGTAGAACTCGATCAAGGGGACGAGGATGTCCGGGCCGAGCGGATCGATGTGCAGCCCGTTGTAGAGGTAGGCGCGGACGACCGGGGCGGCGGTGAAGTCGTCGATGATCGCCGGAAAGCGTCCGCCCGTCTGCTCGTCGTGAAAGGCGCCGGCGAGAAACACGGGCACGTCGATGTTCGGCGCGGTTGTCGCAGGGGAGCGGGTGTCGGCGAACTCGCCAGCGAACGGATTGTCCCGGACCACCTCGATCAGGTCCGGATTGTGAACCCGTAGATCTTGGTTGTCCGCGCAGCGTTCGTCACCTGATGCGATCCGGCGGGCGGCCCACGCCTGACCGCCGGCGACCGCACTGTCGCTGACTTCACTCGTCCAGTCTGCACCGAATCCGCTGTTGAAGATGCCGCCTGGATAGAGCACCGACTCGACTCGATCGATGACCGAGAGCGGTGCGATCGCATCGAGGCTCGGTGGCCTGGTGGCGGCGACGTGAAGCTGCATGATCCCCGGGTAGCTGACGCCCCACATGCCGAGTCCGTCGACCCACGGTTGATCGGCCAAGACCTCGATGACGTCGTAGCCATCGAGCCCTTGGACCGGCTCGAACGCATCGAAGGATCCGCCAGAACAACCGGTGCCTCGAACGTTCACCTGCACGAGTGCGTAGCCAAGCGTTGGGATCAAGAACCTCGACGGATCGTCGGCCCCGGGATCGGACGGCGTGTAGCCGGAGTATTCGAACAGCGTCGGATAGGGCCCGTCAGCGACCGGTCCGGGCAGCGAGACGTAGGCGGAAAGGGTCGTGCCGTCTCGGGTCTCGATGTAGTTGTAGCCACTCGTCAGTTCCTGGTCGGGAGCGGCGTCCGCGGGCGTCGACGGAGCGCCGGACAGCAGCTCGGGCAACGCCGAGTCGTCGACGCCGTCGTCGATGCCGTCGTCGATGCCCGAGGAGGCCATGGCTGAGCGGGCCATGGCCGAGGGGATGCTGTCGGCGATGGCGATGCTCGGCCCGCGAGCGATGGGTTCGTCGCCGTCCCACACCTCGAGCGAGGTGGCGCCCGGCGGCAGATCACGCAGGATCGCCGAACCGCCGTCGAGCTCGGACGCTTCGACGACATCGCGCCCGACCTCGTCGCCGCGTTCGTCGAGTGCGACGATCGTCGTGCCGGGGTCCGCGCCGAGGACGACCACGCGGTTCGGGCCGATGCGAGTTCGTAGCGACGCGACCGGAAGCGGCGGCTCGGTCGTGGTGGTCGCGATCGTTGTGCTGGTGGTGGGGCCGTCGGCGGGGCGGGCCGATTCCGGCTCGCCCGATGTCAGCTCGGGGGACTCTGCGGCACTGGCGTCGCCGGTGTCCGAACCATCGAGACCGGCGGAGCCCTCGGAACCGCTCGAGCATGCGGAGGCAGTCAGTGCAAAGGCCAGGGCAATGGCCATCACCAGCGGCCGCGGACCGGCCCCTGCC
>CALLIQ010000515.1 GCA_938008925.1 uncultured Acidimicrobiales bacterium | reverse complement strand
GCCAGGAACGAGGAGCTCACGAGCAGACGTCGACCGCTACTTCCACGCCATCAACACGCTCGCCGGCTCTCCAGCCTGACGGCGGCGTCGAGCTGAGACTCAGGCGCCGGCGCGCTTGCGGGCGACGATCTCGTCGAACTCCGCGTACGTCAGCTCGCCCTTGAGCAGCGACATCACCGCTCGGCCGAGCGGTCGCCGGGGCCAACGTTCATCGTCGACGAGCACGACCTCGCTCGAGATCGAACCATCGTCACCAAAGGCGTAGGTTCGGTAGCCGGGCGGCAGCATCGTTGCTGCCTCGACGCTGAAGTTGTTCTTGAGCGCCGGACAGACGAACACCGGTCGCTCGGCAAAGCGGTAATCGGTCGGCATGTGCGTGTGACCACCGCCGAGGCCCCGGATCTTCGTCGTCGCCGAGTTCTCGTCTTCGAGAAGCGTCCGCCACTCCCCCGCATAGGTCTCGTCGGCCGACAGGCCCGAGGGCAGGTGCGGCGGGTGATGGAGCCAGACGAAGACGTGGTCGGCGGTCGTGAGCTCACACATCTCGCGGACCCATGCCGTCTCGGCTGTGCCGAGCGAGCCGTTGCGATGAAGCCGATCGTCGTAGGACGGCGGATCGACCCGTCTGCCGTCGTCGTCGACCCGCATGACGCCCGCATTCGAGTCGACGAACAAGAAGCACCACGTCCCGATCTCGACCACCCGCGACATCGTCACGTTCGGCCGTCCGAGCGCGGCGCTCAGCTCGGCATCTCGATCGTGGTTGCCGGGGGTCACGTTCATCGCCACGCCGAGATCCGACGCGAGTCCGGCGAAACGATCCGCTGCGATGCGGTACTGGGCCGAGCGACCATGATCGGCGATGTCGCCAGTCGCCACGACGAGATCGGGCGAAAACGATCCATCGGTCGATGCCGAGACGAGATGGGCCGCTGTGGCGTCGAACGCCTGCGACGTCTCATAGGCGAAGCCGCCTTCTGGCTCCGCGTCAGCTTCCAGGAAGTGCGTGTCGGAGAACTGGGCGATCCGAATGTCGGTCATCGTGCTGCTCGGGTCGGTCGAGGGCTGTCTGAAGAGAACGTCGAGAGAGACGTCGAGAGAGACGTCGAGAGAGACGTCGAGAAGGGACGTCAGGAGAACTCGGGGTCGTCCACGAACGGGAAGACATCAGGTGTGTCGGTCGACGGGTTCAGGCCCCACTCCGGGTTGCGCTTTTCGAGGAAGCTCACGACGCCTTCCTTCGCGTCGTCCATCGCCCCGAGCTCCTGGATGGCTCGCGAATCGACGCGGTGCGCCTGCATCGGATGGTCGAAGGTCAGACCCTTCCACATCATCTGACGGGTGAGCGCAGCAGAGACCGGCGCCGCGTGCACGGCGATCTCGTTGGCGATCTCATACGCCCGATCGAGCAGTTCGTCGTCCGGCACGACCTGCACGAGGCCACCCTCACCGGCCTCGCCAGCAGGGAAGACCCGTCCGGAGTAGCACCATTCCAGTGCCTTGCTGATGCCGACGAGGCGGGGAAGAAACCAGCTCGATGCCGCTTCGGGCACGATGCCCCGGCGAGCGAAAACGAAGCCGATGCGTGCGCTCTCCGACGCCAGTCGGATGTCCATCGGCAGCGTCATCGTGATGCCGACGCCAACGGCCGGGCCGTTGATCGCGGCGATGATCGGCGTGGTCGACTGGAAGATGCGCATCGTCAACATGCCGCCGCCGTCGCGGTTGACCTGGTTCGGATCTCGGCCTCGGGCACCGGCGTTGAACGTGTCGCCGCCAGCGTCGCCCAACTCGGCCCCCGCACAGAAGCCTCGACCAGCACCGGTGACGACAATCGCCCGAACACCGTCGTCGACGTCGGTTCGATCGAGCAGGTCGATCATCTCGCTCATCATCTGGCGGGTGAAGGCGTTGAGCCGGTCGGGCCGATTCAACGTGATCGTGCCGACGCGGTCGGCCACGCTGAACGAGATGTGCTCGTAGTCCGGATAGTCAGGAGAGGATTCGGGAGAAGTGGAGCTGTCCGTCACGCCGATGGTCTAGCCGCTCGCCCTGTCGCAGTGCCAGACGAGCCGCTTGCGACATGTCACCCAGGAGTACCCCCAGGAACAGCTGTCTGCGTCCTCCGACTTCGTCAGTCGATGAGCCCACTCTCGAATGCCGAGTCGACGTCGTTGCGGAACTCGTCCGACGTCGTGGAGAACGCATAGCGTCCTTGCTCATCGGCGACAACGTAGAAGATCCACGACCCTGGCTCCGGGTTGATGGCTGCTCGGAGCGAGGCAGCGCTCGGCGCTGCGACCGGGGTCGGAGGCAGTCCTGGCGAGAGTCGAACCGCATAGGGGCCGGGTGTGACGAACAGTTCCGAGGTGAGCTCCAACTCCCGATCCTGAGCTGCGTACACGTGAACCGGGTCCAAGCCGAGAGGGAGGTCCTGGGCCAGCCTGTTGTGAATCACCCGAGCGACTCTGGCCCGGTCTCCGTCGTTGACCGCATCGGCTGACTCGACCAGCGAAGCCACCACCACGAGCTCGTATGGTGACAGGTCGAACATCTCGGCCCCGTCTTGGTAGCCGAGCTCGGTTGCGGTGCGAACGAACTCCTCATGCATCTGCACGATCACCTCGTCAGCGCTGGCGTCGGCCTTGACCGAATATGTCGTCGGCAACAGCAGGCCCTCCCATCGCAACCGAGATTCGGTGAGCCCGGGGACATCAGCGGATTCGAGTTCGGCATCGATCGGAGCGAACGGCTGGTCGGGTTCGTTGCGGTCGAGGGCTGCCCACAACTCCTCGACCGAAACGTTGGGTAGCTGCTGTGCGATCGTCGGAATGATCTCGCTCAACCACTGGCCATCATCGACCGAGACGGTCGCGACCGCGACGGTCTCGGCGACCGATGTCGCCGTCTCGGGGCGTGTATCGAAATCGGCATCGGGGTCTGCATTGGTTGCCTCCACTCCCACTGCCGGCCCGGTGGCACCGTCGCCCGTCGGCCATGCGAGGACGGCAAGGAACGCGCCAGCCGCCGCCAACACCGGCAGCGCGAAGGCAAGTCGTCGTTTGGGGCGACGGCTGGGTTCGACCCATGTCGTCGCTCTCGCCACGATCGTCTCGACGGGCACGGGGGGCGGCGCGGCCGTCACCGTGCGCTCGAGCGTTGACCGGACATGAAAATCGAGATCGCTCATTGGATCTCCTTTCGAATCTTGGCCCGAGCCCGGGCCAGGTAGCGACGGACGGTTCCGCTGCCGAGGCCGAGACAGGCCGCCACATCGTCCACCCCGAGGTCTTCCCAGTACGTGAGATAGATGACCGCCCGTTCCCGCGTCGACAGGACCGCCAACACCCCGAGTTCGTCGGTCGCGGTTGGGGACGGGACCGTCGATCGGGCCGCGTTGGACACGACCACTTCCCGACGGCGCTCCGCCGAGAACCGCCTGGCGTTGGAGCGCGCTTGATTCAACACACAGGTGAACAGATAGGCGCGAGGGTTCGAAACGGTGCTGAGATCGACGCGGTCGAACACGGTGACCATCGCATCGGCGACCAGATCCTCAGCCAGCGATGGGCCGACCAGCGACGATGCGTAGCCGATCAGGCTCTTCGCATGCATCTGGTACAGATCGATCGTTGCTTGCGAAACAGCCACTACCTCTACAACGCAGCCGCATCATCCGCCGGGTGTCAAAGAACGGCAGAAACTCTGATCAGCCAGGCGAGCCGCT
>CALLIQ010000514.1 GCA_938008925.1 uncultured Acidimicrobiales bacterium | reverse complement strand
GAGGAACGGTGACGCGAAACGCCGTCCAACCGAGCGCCGCACCCATGCCGGCGAGCAGACCGAGCCGCTGGCCCCGCAGCGCTTCGAACAGCAGCCGCCGACCCGGCGAGACCGGCTTCTCGCCGGCGGATTGCTCGGGTGAGTCGGGTGTTGACTCCTCCGATGCATCCGCGCCGCTCACTTCGTCCTTCCTAGCCGATGCACTCCGGGCTCCCAAACCGGTATCCGGTCCATCGGCCCTCGCCAGACTCAGGCGTCGGCTCTACTCAGACTCAGGCGTCCGCTCTACTCAGACTCAGGCGTCCGCTAGGCGCAGTCGGTTGTTCCGTGGATCCAGCGCCAACACCAACGCCAGGATCGGCACCACCATCAAGAGCAGAATCGCAGGGCGGTACGCACTCATCCCGGACTCCACCACGGCCAGCGCAAAGGGGCCGAGCGCCGAGGTGATCACACCGATGAAGGTCATCACGCCCTGAATGGCACCGAGGTTGGTCGTCCCGAACCACTCCGGCAGCAGCGCGGACGATGCGAGACGAACCGTTCCCCCGGTCGCGCCGAGCACGATCGCGTAGAACAGCACGCTGACTCCCGGACTGACCGTCGCCGCCATCAGGTGCGCGCCGGTCAGCAGCGCCATGGCGACAGCGGGAAGGTACCGGGTGCCGTACCGCTGGCTGAGCGAGCCGGCGACGAGCCCCGACACGATCGTCCCGACCGCCTGGGGAAGGAACAGCGCTGCGGCCTGACCCGAGGTGAGGCCCGCTTCGCCGAGGAGATCGACCTGATGGAAGTTGAGAGCCGTCGACAGCATGCTCGTCGACCCGACCGCTGCCGCGAGCATCCAGAACGACCGGGTTCGCAGCGCCTGCGACCTCGTCGCACCATCCTCTGCGGTGGTGCCGTCCGCGGTGCTCGACCCCGACCCGGCTGGCCCTGCGACGACCGACTGGCGACGGCGAGGCAACGCCTTGAGGCCGAACCACCCGAGCGGCGCGACGGTGGCAGCGATCACGGCGGCGGCAACGAGCCACGCCTGACGCCACCCGACGCGCTCGATGACGAGGTTGAGACCGAGAGGGACGGTCGCCATCAGGGTCCCGGTCAAGGTGGTGAACACGCCGAGCGCAAGCGCCCGCTTCTGACGGAAGCTCAACGACACCGTCACGGTGCTCGTGAGTGAGAGCGCACCCTGGCCGAACATGCGGATGCCGGCGAAGCCGATCGCAAGCCAGATCAGGCCGTTGACGAACGACATGTTGATCAACACCAGCGTGAAGAGCCCGCCGATGATCACCTGGGCAAGGCGAACACCACGCTGGTCGATGAACCGGCCAACAAAGGGCATGGCGAAGCCACCGCAGAGGGTGCCGACCAGGTACGCCCCGCTCACCTGGGCCCGGCTCAGGTCGAGATCCTCGACGAAGTGGTCGATGAAGACAGACACGCCGATGGTCTGCCCGGGGCCCGTGAGCACCGCGGTCAGCGCGGCGATGCCCAGAACGAACCAGGCTCGACCGGAACGTTCGAGCTCGGTCGGATCGGTGGCGGCCCCGCTGGCCGAGCGGACGGGGGCGCTCACCGGCGAAGCCTACGTGCGCTCGAAGCGCCAGCCCTCACGATCCATGATCAACCGGTGGCGATCCCCCGGCACGTCACGTTGCCCGGACTCATAGCCCGCGTCACCGTCCCACCCGACGATGAGTGGCTTTCCGTCGTCGCCACCGGCGAGGGGCTTCGTCTCGAATCTGACCGGGTCGTTGGCACGGGCCCACTCCATTGCAGCGTCGACGGTGCCGTGGCTCTGGAGATCGTGGAGCGTGACCCAGGTGGGCGGGACGATCTCGATCTCGCCGGCGTCACGCATGGCGAGCGCGTCAGCCGGCGACATCCACCGGTGTTCCTTGATCTCTCCGTCGTCGATGGCGACGTCGCCCTCGGGCGCTCGAGCGACGAAGAACCACGTCGAGAACCGGCGACGAGGGCCCTTCGCCTGCATGGCGGAGTGCATCGGCGGGATCCAGTACGACCACGACGCGAGGTCGTCCTCGGTCAACACGAGACCGGCTTCCTCCTCGGTCTCGCGCACCGCAGCCCGTCGAGCGGAGCCGAGCGGATCGTCGGGATCGTTCTCGTCGTCGTCGACGCGCCCACCTGGGAACACCCACATCCCGCCGAAGGCGATCTTGGAGTTCCGCCGCAACATCAGCGTCTCGATCCCGTCGTCGGTGTCACGAATCAGGAGGACGGTCGCTGCCGGGATCAACACCGACTCGTCGGGCTCGGGGACGCTCGAATCTGAAGTGGCCACCGATGCAACCTAGACCGAAGGCCTCCGGCGACCGGAAACGGAATCCCGCCGACACCCGCTGGGTTTGACACCCATGGTCCGCCGTCGACTCACCGCCACCATCGTCGCGTTGGCGCTCGTCGGTGCCGCATGCTCGTCGGCTGCGACCGATGACCAGGCCGCTCGCTCGGCGAGCACCACGACGACCGCATCGGCCACATCGACGAGCCGAGACACGGCCAGCCCAGACACGACCAGCCCAGACACGACCGGCTCAAGTCAAGCGAGCTCGTCGACGACCTTCCTCGACTACCGAGATGCCATCACCCGCCAACTCGAGCGGGACGCCCGTGAGCCCCGTCCGGTCGAGAACTCGGCGATGCCACCGCGCCACCTCAACGAAGAACTGTTCCCCGAGATCCTCGTCGATCGGTTCAAGATCGTGCAGGGGGGACCGCCTCCGGATGGCATCCCCTCCATTGACGATCCGAGTTTCACCCCGGCGACCGACGTCGACTTCCTCGCCGACGCCGAAGCGGTGATCGTCCTCGATCTCGGCGGAACGGTGCGGATCTACCCCGTCCAGATCCTGATCTGGCATGAGATCGTCAACGACGTCGTCGACGGTCGACCGATCACGGTCACCTACTGCCCGCTGTGCAATTCGGCGGTCGGATTCGACCGCCGTATCCAGGTCGATGGCGATGATGCTGACGAGGGCGCTGTCGAGGAGCGAGTGCTCGAGTTCGGCACGTCGGGGTCGGTGTATCAGTCGGCGCTGGTCATGTTCGACCGCGAGACCGAGTCGTTGTGGACGCACTTCGACGGACGGGCCGTGGTGGGCACGCTGATGGGGAGTCAGCTCGAGCTCGTCCCACTCGTGACCTCGTCATGGGCCGACGCGCTCGATGCCCATCCGCAGGCCGAGGTACTCGATCGAAACAGCGGCTTCGACAAGCCCTACGGACAGAACCGCTATTCCGGCTATGACCAGGCCGAGCGCCCACTGCGGGGATTCTTCTCGACCGAGATCCCCGAACCGATTCCACCGATGAGCAGGGTCGTCGGCGTGCGACGGCCAGATGGAGCGGCCACGTCGATCCCAACCGACCTCTTGGCCGAAACCGGGGTCGTCGAGCTCGCGTTGGGCGACGAGACCGTCGTCGCGTTCTGGCGAGCGGGCACCAACTCGCCGCTCCAGCGAGCCGACATCACCGCCGGCGACGACATTGGAGCGAGCGGCGTCTTCGAGGTGGAGCTCGACGGGCAACCGCTCACGTTCACCGCAACCGCCGACGGATTCGTCGATGCCGAGA
>CALLIQ010000513.1 GCA_938008925.1 uncultured Acidimicrobiales bacterium | reverse complement strand
ACCGGCATCACCGACCGGCTCAAGGAGAGCGAAGAGCCGATGGTCACCGTGACCTTCACGGTCGATCAGGTCGGCGGCGTCGCCTACCTGCTCGAGCCGGGCGACTTCGTCAACGTGCTGTACCGCTATCCGCTCGAAGAGGCGGAAGAGGGCGCCGACGATGAAGCCGACATCGTCATCACCGAGGAAGGCACCGATCGCTCGAACACGGTGCCCTACTCCTTCGACGCTCGCTACGTGTATCAGCGGGCCGAGATCCTCGCCATCGACAAGGAGCTCCCGGCCGACCTCGGCGATACGGCCGCCGAGGGCGATGCCGCTGCCGCTGCGCCTGTCGGTAACCGTGGCTTGATCACGCTGCTGGTTCCGCCGGAGTCCGCTCAGGAGCTGCTCTCGATCGGCATCGACAACCTCTACCTGTCGCTCGTGCCCCCGACCTACGTCCCCGAGGCCATCGCCCCGCTGGACCTCGGCGAGACCGTCCTTCCCGGCGAAGACGGTGAGCGACTCACCCCCTACGGCCCGAATCCTCAGGCCGACGTCGAATAAGACACCCCGCCCGCACCCGTTCGCAAGATTGAGTTGGAGAGAGACCACCTGATGGTTGAGGAACACGACTTCTCGACGTTCACCCTGGATGATTTCGGGGATGGCGGCCACGGTTCAGAACCGGCCACCGCCACGGCTGACGCCCCGCCGGCAGTCGACCCCCGGATGCCCGGTGGTGCTGCGATCGCTGTCGTCGATGCCGACCAGGCTGTGCGCGACTACCTCGCTCAACAGCTCGGTGAAGGCGTCGGCGCAGAGCCGTCGCTCGTCGAGCTCGAACAGCGCTTCGGTATGGGCCCCATCGTCGTGGTCCTCGGCCCGTCGTGCGCAACCCCCACTGACTTCGCCATGATCGAGCGCTGGAGCCGAACGAACCCCGAGGTGGGTTCGGTGCTGGTGACCAGCGAGCTGACGACCGAACTCCTGCAGACCGCATTGCGGGCGGGCGTGAAGGACGTGTTGTCCGCTCCCATCGATCAGATGCAGCTCGTCGACACCGTCGGCCGAGTCGCAGACGGTCTCTCCGGCGTACCCATCGCCCCCACGACTGGCGCACCCACGTCGCTCGATGATCTCGAGGCGATGGAGGGTGAGCCCGGCAAGGTCATCACGGTCTTCTCGACCAAGGGCGGTTCGGGCAAGTCCGTGACCGCCACCAACCTCGCATGTGCGCTCGCTCGACGTTCGACCCGTCCGGTCGTGCTCATCGACGGCCACCTGCAGTTCGGCGACGTCGCCGTCATGCTGCAGCTCGCCCCTCAACACACCGTCGTCGACGCCGTCTCGCAGATGGACAAGATCGACGCCGTGTTGCTGAAGGATCTCCTCACCGTCCACTCGGACACCGGCCTGCTGGTCCTGCCAGCGCCGCTCGAGCCGACGTTCGCCGATCAGATCGGTGGCGACCAGATGCGGGCGCTCGTCGAGATCATCCGGTCGTTCGCCGGTCACGTGATCATCGACCTCCCGGCGATCTTCAACGACGTGGTGTTGTCGCTGATCGAGGGAAGCGACGAAGTCGTCCTCGTTGCGGGCCTCGACATCCCGAACATCAAGAACGTGAAGATCGGCCTCAGCACGCTGGCGCTGCTCAACGTTCCGAAAGAAAAGCTCCACCTCGTCCTGAATCGAGCGGACTCGCGAGTCAAGCTCGACGTCGGCGAGGTGGAAAAGACCCTCCAGATCCGGGCCGCCGCCCATGTCCCCTCGGACGTGGTCGTGCCGATCTCGGTCAACCGAGGTGAACCAGTGGTGCTGTCAGCTGCGAAGTCGGGCGTCGCCCAGGCATTCGAGCAGTTGGCACTTCGATTCCTCGACGGAGCGGCCGAGGTGCAGGAGAAGTCCTCATCTCGTCGTCGCTTCTTCGGCTGAGTGAGCAGGAGCGGGCATGTCTCTCTACAAACGACTTCATGAAACCGGAGCTGGCGGCGCAGAAGCGCTGTCGGGCGGCCGAGGCGCACCAGATGCTTCTCTGAACGAGCTTCGCCACCGGGTCCACACCTCGCTGATCGAAGAACTCGGTCCGATCCTCTACGACAAGAGGATGTCGGAGGAGGACCTTCGAAAGAAGGTCCACGAGGCGCTGCACACAGCGATCGCCATGGAGCGGACGCCGCTGTCGGCCGCCGACAAGGCGCAGCTGATCCAGGACGTCTCCGACGACATCCTCGGCTACGGCCCGATCGACAAGTTGCTCCGAGACGAGGACGTCTCCGAGATCATGTGCAACGGACCGAAGATGATCTACGTGGAGCGCAGCGGCAAGCTGGTGCTCGACGACACGACCTTCGTCGACGACATGCACCTCCGGCGCATCATCGACAAGATCGTCGCCCAGGTCGGCCGTCGTATCGACGAGTCGTCGCCGCTGTGTGACGCTCGTCTTCCCGACGGCTCCCGAGTCAACGCCGTGATCTCGCCGCTGTCGGTCGGTGGGCCCTTCCTCACCATCCGAAAGTTCGCCGCTGACCCGCTCCGGATCGATGACCTGATCCGCTTCGGCACCCTGAGCGTCCACTCCGCTCGGTTCCTCCAGGCATGCATCGTCGGTCGTCTCAACGTGTTGGTCGCCGGTGGTACCGGTACCGGAAAGACCACGACGCTCAACGTGTTGTCGTCGTTCATTCCGACCGACGAGCGCATCATCACCGTCGAGGACGCCAAGGAACTCCAGCTCCACCAGGACCACGTGCTCTCGCTCGAGACCCGTCCGCCGAACGTCGAAGGCAAGGGCGAGGTCTCCATTCGAGATCTGGTCAAGAACACCCTCCGAATGCGACCCGACCGAATTGTGGTCGGGGAGTGCCGTTCCGGTGAGGCCCTCGACATGTTGCAGGCCATGAACACCGGCCACGACGGGTCGTTGACGACCCTGCATGCCAACAACCCTCGTGACACGCTCAGCCGACTCGAGACCCTCGTGCTCATGTCGGGCTACGACCTGCCGGTCCGAGCCATTCGTGAGCAGATCTCGTCCGCTGTGGACATGATCGTGCAGCTCCAGCGCCTTCGTGACGGCACACGCCGCATCACCCACATCACCGAGGTGTCGGGCATGGAAGGCGAAGTGATCACCCTGCAGGACGTGTTCCTGTTCGACTTCACCGCCGGCGTCGATGAGAGCGGCCGCTTCAAGGGCTCGCTCAAGCCGACCGGCGTTCGTCCCAAGTTCGCTCAGAAGCTTGCCGACCACGGCATTCGTCTCGGCCCGGAGATGTTCTCCGCCCAGACCGAGACGGCTGCGCCAGCCAATCAGCGAGGCCGCAAATGAAACGCCTTCTCTCCGCACTCCTGGCGGTCATGGCGGTGCTGTTCGCAGCAACCGGCGTGGCTGCCCAGGACGAACCGCCCGGCGTGCGCGACTCTGCGCCGTCCGAGGCTGTGGTGCACCGAGTCGACGCTCGCGAGCCGGCGACGGCTGCGACGATCCTCGTCAACGGTTACGCCATCGACCCGGCCGGTGTGTCGGTCGAGAATGACGGCAACGGTGCCGACGTCCTCGGCGTGACGACCGCTCGTGCGAACAACGTGCCCCAAGAGCTCGTCTTCGTCATCGACACCAGCCAGAGCCTGGCGACCGGTGACGTATTCGAGAACTCGAAGGCCGAGACGATTCGGGCCATCCAGAGCTTGCCGAGCAACTTCTCGGTCGCCGTCGTTTCCTCGGGCGACACCACGCTCGTCGAGATGCCGATGACCTCGGACCTCGATCGGGCCGCCGCCGCGGTCGCTGAGCTCGAACTGTCGAGCGCTTCATCGACGCTCAACGCGGTGAGCCGAGCATCTCAGCAGTTCTCCTCCGATGCCGGAGTGGTCCGGACGATGCTGGTTGTCAGCGGTACCACCGACACGACCTCATCGATCTCGGTCGAGGGTGCACGCACCGGTCTCGTCAACGCAGAAGCACAGATGGTCGTCCTCTCGTACCGTTCTGGCGAGCCCCGCTTGCAGACGATCATCGAGGGTGCGGGTGGCATGTCAGTGTCGGCTTCGCAGCCCGATGAGATCGCCGCTGCGTTCGAGAATGCGATCCTGATCGCCACCGATCGGCTGATCGTCGAGTTCGCCGGTACCGCCGATCGTGCGGTCCGCGGCGATGCGACCATCAATCTCGGATCGGTTGCATCGAGCTTCTCCTATCAGGGTGGTGTTTCGACCGATCGGCTCGTCGCTCTGACAGCCGTCGAAGTGCCGGAACCCTCTGGCATCGCGTTCTTCCGTTCGACCACCGGTCTCTACCTGGCGTTGCTGTTGGTCTTCGTGGCCGTCGGTCTCGCCGTCTTCTCTCTCGGCTCGCTCTTTGCCGGTGGAGAGACCAACCTCGAGGGCCTGCTCAGCCGGTACTCGGGTGAGGGTGACGGCGGAGCACTGAACGACGAAGAAACGGTCATCGTCCAGACCGCCCTGGTCAAGAAGGCCGTTGAGCTCTCGGAGTCCTTCGCTGAAGAGCGTGGCTTCCTGGTCAAGCTCGAGGCTCTGCTCGAGCGAGCCAACCTCCCGCTTCGAGCCGGCGAGGCGATGGGCATCTTCGGTGCAGGCACGCTGATCGGTTTCATCGCTGGCTTCTTCGTCATCGGCGGCATCATCGGTGCCGTGATCATGGCGGTCGGTACTGCCATCACCTTGATCGTCGCTCTGAACATCCGAGCACGCCGCCGCATCCGCAAGTTCGAACAGCAGCTCCCGGACACGCTCCAGCTCCTCGCCGGCACGCTCCGCGCCGGTTACTCGTTGCCCCAGGGCCTCGAGGCGGTCTCTCACGAGATCTCCGACCCGATGGGTTACGAGCTGCGGCGAGCGATGACCGAGGCTCGTCTCGGCCGTGAGATCGAAGATGCGCTCGGCGCAACCGCTGAGCGAACCGACAGCCCCGACTTCGCATGGGCCGTCATGGCCATCGGCATTCAGCGAGAGGTCGGCGGCAACTTGAACGAGCTGCTCATGACGGTCTCGGACACGATGATCGCCCGTGAGCGTCTCAAGGGTGAAGTCGCCGCTCTGACCGCTGAAGGCAAGATGTCGGCGATTCTGCTCGGTGGCCTTCCCCCCGGCCTCGGTTTCGTGATGTGGATCATGAACCCCGAGTACATCAATCAGCTGTTCGTCACGACGCTCGGCAACATCATGCTGGGCCTCGGCATCGTCTCGTCACTCATCGGCTTCGCCTGGATGAAGAAAGTGATCACGATCAATGTTTGAGCAACTCGGTTCGATCAACCCGATCATCATCATGGTCGGTCTGGGCGCGGCCCTCGGCCTGGTCGTCTTCGTCATCCTCGGTCAGTTCGAAGAGAAGGCGGCGCTGCGTTCGACGCTGCGTCAGCTCGACGACTACGAGGTCGAGAACGTTCGCGACCAGGAGCTGCTCATCCCGCTCCAGGAGCGAATCTTCTCGCCGATCATCTCTCTGATGCAGCGCTTCGGCGGCCGGTTGAACCCGCCGGACTATGTCGAGTCGGTCCGCAAGAAGCACGTCCAGGCCGGTATCACCTCGCCCGACAAGGTCGAGCGATTCCTGGCCATGCGAATCATCGGCTTCGTGATGATCCCGGTGATCCTGCTCGTCCAGATCTTCTGGAACCCTCTCGGCATGGAAGGTTGGCTGTGGCGAGGCGCCACCGGCTTCGGCGTCATGCTCGGCGCCCTCGGCCCAACATCACAGCTCAACAAGAAGGTCGAGGAGCGTCAGAAGGCGATCTCCAAGTCGCTTCCCGACGTGATGGACCTGCTCGTCATCTCCGTCGAAGCCGGTCTCGGCTTTGAACAGGCCCTCGATCGAGTCATCCAGAACGTGCCCGGCGAGCTCTCCGATGAGTTTGCTCGTGTGCTCGGTGAGTCACGAGCTGGCTCCAGCCGAGCCGATGCGCTGCGAGCCATGGACGAGCGTTGCGATTCGCAAGAGGTTCGCTCCTTCGTTCTCGCAATGATCCAGGCCGACACGTTCGGTGTGAGCATCGGCCGCGTCCTGCGATCGCAGTCCGACGAACTTCGTATCAAGCGTCGTCAGAAGGCTCAGGAGCAGGCTCAGAAGGCTCCGGTCAAGATGATGATCCCGATGGTGTTCTGCATCTTCCCGGCGCTGTTCGTCGTCGTCATCGGCCCCGCTGTCATCAACATCAGCGAGGCGTTCTGACGCTCTGACGAGAATCGTTCTGGCCGCTCACCTCCGGGTGGATCGTGCCGATGGAACGACATGACCGATGTTGCGGTGCGCAGTGACGACCTCGAGTCGGCCACGGGGCCGTTCGCCGATGCGAACGGATCCGAGGACGGTGGCGAGGTCGTCGGCGCGTCCGAGCCCGGTTCGGGACCGACGCTCGACGTCGCATTGGGCTTGCTGCTCGCAGCCATCGGCTTCGTTCTCGGCGCCCGCGTCCTGCGTGACAACAGCTTCCTCACGCACCTCACCACCGGTGACCTGATTCGCTTCACGGGCTCGGTCCCGACCGAAGACCCGTACTCCTTCACGGCGCCCGGCGAGCCATGGACCGTCCAGAGCTGGCTCGCCAGTCTCTGGTATTCAGTGCTCGGCGAGATCGGTGGCGGCTCGGCCATCCGGCTCGCGAACGGCCTCGTCGGTGCCTCGGTGATGGCGATGGTGTGGCGCTTGAGCTCACGGGCGGAGTCGCTGCTGCTTCGATTCGGCGTGTGCGGTGTCGTCGCCTTCATCGGCGCAACCGTGTGGTCGCCTCGCCCGCTCATGATCGGCCTGGCCTGCCTCGCCGCCGTACTTCTCGCCGTCGATGGTCGGCTTCGCCCTGTGTGGCTGGTCCCCGTGATGTGGATCTGGGTCAACAGTCACGGCTCGTTCCCCTTGGCGTTCGTGTTGATCGGGGCTGCGGGCATCGGGGCTGCAATCGACACTCGTGCGTTGCCTCATCATCAGATTCGCGTCGGGCTGTGGGCCTTCATCGGCCTCCTCGGTGGAGCGATCAACCCGCTCGGTCCGAGGTTGTTGTGGTTCCCGGTCGAGTTGTTGTCGAAGCGGGAAGCGCTCGAGGGCGTCAACGAGTGGAAGGCGCCCAACTTCGACTCGCCGTTCGAGATGGCGTTCCTCGCCCTGGTGTTGTCGCTGGTCTTCGCCGGCCGCGCCAGAGTCGAGTGGAGGGTCATGGTGCCGGCACTCGTCTTCGGCCTCGCCGGGTTCCTGGCTTTGCGGAACATCGCCGTCGCCACGCTCGTGTTCGTCCCGGCGCTCACCGCAGCGGCGACGCCGTGGCGAGGTGGTCTGTCGGGCACCGAACGCTCGATCGCGTCGAGGGCCATTGCGGTCGCCGGAGCGGTCACCCTCGCGCTGTCCGCTGCGATGGTCGTCTCCACGGGAGCCTTGAGTCTCAGCCGCTACCCGGTCGAAGAGATCGACTGGCTCGACGAGCGAGAACTGATCGGGAACGACGCGGCGCGGATCGTTCACCCGGACACCGTCGGTAACTACCTGCATTATCGATTCGGGCTCGACGCTCGAGTGTTCGTGGATGACCGGTTCGACTTCTACCCCCAACCGCTCCTCGACGATCACCTCGACCTCACGTTCGGAGGCGACTTCGAGAGCATCGTCGACCGCTGGGATGCCACGGCCGTGGTGTGGGAAGCGGACTCGCTGTTCGCCGTTTGG
>CALLIQ010000512.1 GCA_938008925.1 uncultured Acidimicrobiales bacterium | reverse complement strand
TGCACCTCAGCGACCTCGGTTACACGGCGGCGGAGATCGAACCGACGGCCACACCGGTGGCCGTGTCATCGCCCTTCCGTGTGCTCTCCGACGAGGGTGCTCGGGTCATGCTCGAGGTGAGCCGCCGCCTCCGACCGTTTGCCACTCCGGCGGGCAATCGCATCGAGCACGTGGTGCGCGGCGGCTGCTACCGCTCCAAGTGGTTCCGCGATCTCTGCATCAGCCCCGAGGTCACCGCTGCGCTGTCGACGATCTACGGCGTCGACATCGCCCCGCACACGATGCCGCACCACCTCGGCCACCTGAACTTCGCGCCGACGTCGGTCGGCGATGCCGTCGACAAATGGCATCACGACACGATCGCCCTCGACTACGTGATGCCAGTCGTCGACCCGAACGCGCTGCCCGGCGGCGAGTTCGAGTACTTCATCGGCACGAAGGCCGAGGCGGCCGCGCTGGCAGCGGCGGGGGAACGGCCACCGCGGGATCGAGTCGTCGCGCCCCACTTCGGCGGCCCCGGTTGGGCCATCGCCCTGCACGGCAACATGATCGTCCACCGGGGCGCGCCGCTCACCGCCCCTGCGGAGCGGACGACGATGGTCAACGCCTACGTGGCGCTCGACACCAGCGGGGACGATCAGACCCGCTCGCGCGACCTCATCGGCGTCGACGATCCGAACGCGTTGTACACCGAGTGGGCTCGACACGCGGCCTGGCGGGCCAGAAGCCGTCTCGACGACCTGATCGACAACCTTCCCTTCGACCAGGACGCCGATGCTGCGGCGGCCCTGCTCGAGGCGGCCGTCGCCGACGTTTCGGCGGCCGTTTCCGACATGCGAGCCGGAGCGAAGGAAGCCGACCACTACGAGTTGTGAGCGGTCTGGCACGGTCGCACAGTTCGGCGACCCGACGTCGGTACACTCCGGCCGGTGAAATCCTCAGTTGAAGCCCTCGAAGGCAACAAGGTGAAGCTCATCGTCGAGGTCGAGGCGGTCGAGTTCGAAAAAGACATCGACGTCGCCTTCAAGAAGCTGGCACGCGAGGTTCGCCTCCCCGGCTTCCGACCTGGCAAGGCCCCGCGCAAGGTGCTCGAGGCACGCATCGGTGCCGAGTACGCCCGTCAGGAAGCCTTCCGAGACGGCCTGCCGAACTACTACGTCGAAGCGGTCAAGGAGCACGAGGTCGACGTCATCGCTCCTCCCGAGATCGACATCACGGCTGGTGAAGAGTCCGGTGACGTGACCTTCGACGCCGTCGTCGAGGTCCGTCCGACCATCGAGGTCAGCGGCTACGAGGGCTTCGAGCTCGAGATTCCGTCGCCGAACGTCGACGACGCAGAGGTCGACGAGCAGATCGAGCGCATGCTCGGCCAGTACGGCACGCTCGAAGAGGTCGACCGCCCCGCAGAAGACGGCGACCGCGTCACGATCGACATCGCCGTGACCCACGAAGGCGAGGCCGTCGATGGCCTCACCGCCGACGGTTACCTCTATCAGGTCGGCATGGGTGCCGTCGTGCCCGAGCTCGACGAGCAGCTGGCCGGTGCATCCACCGGCGACGAGCTCGAGTTCGAGGCTGCGCACCCGGACGAAGAAGAGGAAGAGCCGCTCCAGTTCTCCGTCAAGGTCGGAGCGGTCCAGGCCACCGTCTTGCCCGAGGCCGACGACGACTGGGCCAAGGAGAACTCGGAGTTCGAGACCATCGACGAGCTCCGCAACGACCTGCGCGACCGCAGCCACCGAGTGAAGGTGTCGCAGTCCGAGGTCGCACAGCGCAACGCCGCAGCCGACAAGCTCGCCGAGCTGGTCGACGCCGACGACGTACCCGAGGCGCTCGTCTCGATGGAGTTCGAGAACCGCGTGCAGGACATGGCGATGCGCATGCAGGCGCAGGGCATCGACATGGAACAGTTCATGCAGATCACCGGCCAGTCGCCCGACGACATGTTCGGCGGATTGCGCGAGCAGGCTGAACAAGCGGCCCGTCTCGACCTCGTTCTGCGGGCCCTCGCAGTGGCCGAAGGCCTCGAGGTCACCGACGAAGAACTCGACGAAGAGTTCGTCAAGGTCGGCGAGCAGATCGGCAAGAGCGTCGACGAGGTGCGCGAGCAGTTCGCCGACGCGGGTCAAATCCCCGCTGTACGATCCGATCTGCAGAAGAGCAAGGCCCTCGACTGGGTCGTCGCCAACTCGTCGCTCGTCGACGAAGACGGCAACGCCATCGACCCGGCCGATCTCGAGCTCCCGCCGGAGCCCGAGGCAACCGAAACCGAGGCAACCGAATCAGAGGCAACCCCCGAGGCCTCCGAAGGAGACGAAGCGTGAGCTACATCATCCCGTCGGTCATCGAGTCGACGCCCAAGGGTGAGCGGGCCGTCGACCTCTACAGCCGTCTGCTCTCCGACAACATCATCTTCCTCGGTACGCCGATCGATGACGGTGTCGCCAACGTGATCTGTGCGCAGCTCCTCCACCTGGAGAGCGAAAACCCCGATCGCGACATCAACCTCTACATCAACTCGCCCGGCGGCGACATCAATGCGTTGTTCGCCATCTACGACACGATGCAGTTCATTCGCCCCGACGTCACCACCATCTGCTTCGGTCAGGCTGCCTCCGCAGCGGCCGTGCTGTTGGCCGCCGGAGCAACGGGCAAGCGTTTGGCTCTGCCGAACGCCCGCATTCTGCTCCACCAGCCCTACTCCGGTGCGCAGGGCCAGGTCTCCGACCTCGAGCTCGCCGCAAAGGAAATCGACCGGCTGAAGACCCGTCTCGAGGAGATCCTCGCAACGCACACGGGTCAGGAACTCGCCAAGATCGGTTCCGACACCGAACGCGATTTCATCATGACGGCCGAGGAAGCCAAGGCCTACGGTGTGATCGACGACGTGATCGAGCATCGAAACGCAGATGACACCAGCGGCCCGATCCGGGCCGTCGGCTCCTAGGGGAACGGGGAGAACGTGGCAAAGTTCGGTGAAGGGGGCGAGCTTCTCAAGTGCTCGTTCTGCGGCAAGTCGCAGAAGCAGGTCAAGAAGCTGATCGCCGGTCCGGGTGTCTACATCTGTGACGAGTGCATCGATCTGTGCAACGAGATCATCGAGGAGGAGCTCGCCGAGGGGACCGACGTCTCCTTCGACGAGCTGCCAAAGCCGCGTGAGATCTACGAGTTCCTGAACGAGTACGTCATCGACCAGGAACCGGCCAAGAAGGTCCTGTCGGTCGCGGTCTACAACCACTACAAGCGTATTCAGTACGGCGCCCAGAGCGCCTCGACACCGGGAACCGACGTCGAGCTGGCGAAGTCGAACATCATGCTGATCGGCCCAACGGGCTGCGGCAAGACGTTCCTGGCGCAAACGCTCGCCAGGATGCTGAACGTTCCGTTCGCCATCGCCGACGCCACCGCGCTCACCGAGGCCGGTTACGTGGGTGAAGACGTCGAGAACATCCTGCTGAAGCTGATTCAGGCCGCCGACTTCGACGTCAAGCGGGCCGAGACCGGCATCATCTACATCGATGAGATCGACAAGGTCGCCCGCAAGAGCGAGAACCCGTCGATCACCCGCGACGTGTCGGGCGAAGGTGTGCAGCAGGCGCTGCTGAAGATTCTCGAGGGCACGGTTGCTTCCGTTCCGCCTCAGGGTGGGCGCAAGCACCCCCACCAGGACTTCATCCAGATCGACACCACCAACATCTTGTTCATCTGCGGTGGCGCGTTCGCCGGGATCGAAGACATCGTCCAAGGCCGTCTCGGCACGAAGTCGATCGGCTTCCGGGCCGAGATCCCCACCGAGTCGGCGGAGCTGCCCGACGACATGTTCGGCAACGTCTTGCCGGAAGATCTCCTCAAGTTCGGCCTCATCCCGGAGTTCGTCGGCCGCCTGCCCGTCATGGGCAACGTGTCGAAGCTCACCCGCGATGCCCTGGTGAAAATCCTCGTCGAACCGCGCAACGCGCTCACCAAGCAGTACCAGAAGTTCTTCGACATGGAAGACGTCGAGTTGGTCTTCACCGAAGACGCCCTCGGCGCCGTCGCCGATCAGGCGATGTTGCGCAACACGGGGGCCCGTGGTCTTCGAGCCATCCTCGAAGAGGT
The DNA here is from genome assembly GCA_938008925.1 of uncultured Acidimicrobiales bacterium. GTDB lineage: Bacteria > Actinomycetota > Acidimicrobiia > Acidimicrobiales > SZUA-35 > CALEWY01. Next base: position 1,232 of record CALLIQ010000512.1, on the reverse strand, counting down.
GCTTCTCGACGTGATGTACGACCTTCCCGGTCGCGACGACATCGGCCAGTGCGTGATCGATGCCGACACGGTCCTCGAACGGGTGAACCCAACGCTCGTTCCTCGCGGCGAGTCGGGCAGCGGCGAACGCCGCGCCGCCTCCTGACGGTCCCAGAACGCCACCTGCGTTGCAGTTCGACTTCCGCCAGGCGCTCGCATACCTGGACGACCACACCAACCGAGAAGGCAAGAAGGACGAGCCTCCCACCGGTGCCATGCCGACGGCTGGCCGCACCGAAGGTCTGAGCCTCGGTCCCATTCGCGATCTGATGGCGGCGATGGGCAACCCCCAGGACGCCTATCGGTCGATCCACATCACGGGCACGAACGGGAAGGGTTCGGTCACCCGCTACAGCTCGCGCCTTCTCGCCGCGAGCGGTCTGGCGGTCGGAACCTTCACCAGCCCCGACCTCGAACGGATCAACGAGCGCATCGCCTACGACGGTGTTCCGATCTCCGACGAGGACTTCGCCCGCGTCATGTCGCTGCTGGCGAGCGTGGAGCACCTCCTCGATCACGTTCCCGGACGGTTCGACCTCCTCGCCGCGGTCGCCCTCACATGGTTTGCTGAGCTCGGCGTCGACGTCGCCGTCGTCGAGGTCGGTCTGCTCGGCCGGTTCGATTCGACCAACGTCGTCGAGTCCGACGTTGCCGTCATCACCAACATCGGCAAGGACCACACCGATGGCTCCGACGGCTGGGAAGCCGTCGTGGCAGCGGAGAAGGCTGGCATCATCAAGCCGACGAGCCACGTTGTGCTCGGCTCCCGGTTCGGTGACCTCCGGGCCCAGGTCGACGCAGAGGAATCACGAGGTGTGTCCGAAGCAGGCATCGACTTCGAGGTGGAGTCCAATGAGCTGGCGGTCGGCGGTCGAGTCGTCGACGTCCGCACGCCCTACGGGAACCACGAGCAGTTGTTCGTTCCCGTCCACGGCGAGCACCAGGGAGACAACCTCGCGACCGCCGTGATGGCCGTCGAGTCGTTCTTCGACCGGGCTCTCGACACCGATCTCGTCAACGAGGCGCTGCACGACATCGAGCTGCCCGGTCGGTTCGAGATCGTGTCTCGCGAACCGACGGTCATCCTCGACGGAGCGCACAATCCCGACGGTGCAGCGTCGGCATGGCACACGCTCAACAACGAGTTTGCTCGTCTGGGTTCGTGGGTCCTCGTGTTCGGCATGCTCGGCGGG
>CALLIQ010000511.1 GCA_938008925.1 uncultured Acidimicrobiales bacterium | reverse complement strand
GACCTCCCGCCGGTCCTCGACCCGGCGACGCCGTGGACGGCGATCTTGGCCGCCTGCGTGACCATGCTCGCCGCGGTCGGCGGGACGGTCTGGCTGGCGGAACGGGTGGGTCGGCGCCGACCAGACGGCGTCGTGCTTCGGGAGCAGTCGTGACAGCGCCGCAGCCAGACCCACCGCCCCGGCCAGATCCAGCACCGCAGCCAGACCCACCGCCCCGGCCAGACCCAGCGCCTCCGGCGGTCGTGTGTCGCCAGGTCGTGAAGATCTACCAGACCACCACGGGACGGGTGCAGGCGGTGCGCGGCGTCGATCTCGAGATCGACGCCGGAACCGCCACCGCCATCGTCGGGCCGTCGGGGAGCGGCAAGTCGTCACTGCTCCGTATGATCGCCGGGCTCGACGAACCGACCGTCGGGTCGATCGAGATCGCCGGCGAGGACCTGTTCGCTCGCAACGGTCGGGCTCGGGCGGCCCGTCGATCCGCACTCGTCACCCACGTGTATCAGCGGCCGTCCGACAACCTCATCGAGCATCTCAGCGCGCGCCAGATCCTCCAGCGGCAACGGCGAGGAGCGGGATGTCCGACTCCGGACGAAGCGCTGCACGCACTGGCACTGACCGATCGCGGCGACCACCGGCCATCGATGCTCTCCGGCGGTGAGCAACAGCGCCTCGCACTGGCGCGAGCGATGGTGGTCGGGCACCCGCTGGTCATCGCTGACGAGCCGACCGCACAACTGGATCCGGCAGGAGCGCTCGCCGTCCTCGACGCGATCGACGTGCTCGCAGCCCGCGGGACGACCGTGATCGTCGCGACGCACGACGATCGGGTGCTCCCACGCATGACACAGGTGGTGACGTTGCGAGAGGGTTCGGTCGGGTCGATCACCCACGCCGGGACCGAGCTCGCTGTCATCGACCGCTCCGGTCGGCTCCAGCTCCCGCCCGAGATCCGCGAGCGGTTCGCCGGTCGGCGAGCGCGGCTCGAGTGGGATGCGGCACGCGAGGTGATCGAGGTGTCACGGCCATGATCTCGGGCGATCGATCGAGTCCCGAGCCGATCATCCGGCTGACGAACGTCAGCCGTCGGTATCGATCAGGACGCGCGACCATCCACGCCGTTCGCAGCGTGAGCCTGTCGCTCGCTCCGGGGACGACGACCGCGCTCGTCGGCCCATCGGGATCGGGGAAGACGACGCTCGTGAACCTAGTGGTCGGCGCCGAACCCCCCGACGACGGCTCGGTCGACCGGCGGCACGATCTCGGCGACTCGTGGCACCACATCGCCTTCGTACCTCAAGGTCTCGGTCTGATGGGCGAGCTCACGATCGCAGAAAACATCGAACTGCCGGGTCGACTCGGCGGGCCGACGCCACGACGCAGTGGTGAACTGATCGATTCCCTCGAGCTGCGGGCTCTCGGCCCGCGCTTTCCAGCCGACGTTTCGCTCGGCGAGCAGCAACGGGCGGCGGTGGCGCGCGCTGCGATCGTGGAACCCTTGCTGCTCGTCGCTGACGAACCGACCGCGCACCAAGACGAAGGACGAGCCCGAGCCGTCATGGACGAGCTGTGCGGTCTCGCGACCAGAGGGTCCGCGGTGCTGATCGCCACACACGAACGTCGGATCCTCGACCGAGTCGATTCGATCATCACGATGCGAGACGGCGAGATCGTGGAGTCCGCGACCAGCGATCGACCACCGGCCTCGATCTGACCAACGCGTTCGAGCCGATCGCTGCCGCTCACCGAGGTCGGTCGCCTCGAACAGTGGTCGATCGACTCCCCGCCGCGAGATGGATCATTTCCCACACGAGCGCTACCGTGGGCGGGTCATGGGAGCGTGCGGGCACCTCGTGACGGCCGACATCGGCCGTCATCGTCTTTTCGTTGCGACGACGCAGCGTGATCTCGGCGCGCCCAGCGCGACGTCGCCGGCCCTCGATGACCTGGATGACCTCGACGGGCTGATCCTGCGCTGGTGCGACGAAGGGCGGCGCCGTTTCGGCGAGCGAGTGACGAGTTTGGCCGGCGTCGCCGATGATCTCGCCGCCGCGACCTGCGCCGACGTCGCTGGTCTGCTGACCCCACTGACCCCGATGGCGCCCGACGATGGTTCGGCCAGCCACACGACCACCCACACGACCACTCACACGATTGCCATCCCGGCGTCGTTCGGGCCCCGATGCCGAGCCGCCGTGATCGAGGGCTTCGCCTCGGCAGGGATCCGCCTCGGACACCACGATCTCGTCGAGCGGCCCGTCGCAGCGGCCGCCGGTTGGCTCGCTCATCGCGAGGACATCGCCGGCCGCCTACCGAATGAACCCGTGCTCGTCATCGACAACGACGCTGGCGAGGTCTCGGTCGCGGCGCTCGACCCGGCCACCAAGCGACTCCTGTTCGTCCGCCCACTGAGCACCGGCCCGTTCGACCGTCCCGGCATGGTCATGGAGCGGTTGCGCGACGCCATCGAAACCACGGCCAGACTCACCCACCGGGGTGCGCTGGTTCGCGAGACCGATTGGGCGACCGTCTCCGCCTCGATCGGCGACGTGGTCGTGACCGGCTGTGGCGCCAAGCAGCCGATGCTGCACTCCCTGATCGCCGAGTTGCTCCCCGCGGCTCACGTGATGCCAGACCCCGTCGTTGCATCGGAACGGGCCGTCATCACCGGCTTGAGTCACCTCGATCGGTTCGACGGATGGACGGCGTGTTGGCCGACGCTGCCGATCACGATCGACGAAACGACAGCGGTGCAGGCCGGGCAGGTTCTCGACGGTGATCCGTGGAACGACTCGGTGGTCGGTCCGGTCACCGACGGCGCAACGCTCGGCTTCGGTCAGCTCAGCGTGTCGGCAGGCAGCTGTCATGCCGCAGGCGTCCGTATCCCGGCCGAACTCGCCACCGAGCTGACGATCCGAACCCTCGACGATGGCCGCGTGCTCCTTCTCGGAGCCGAGGGTGCCATGCCGCTCGCTTTGCAGCCGGCCTGGCCGTGCCCAGGCCGCCGTCTCGACTCGCTCCCGGTGCGAACCATCGGGAGACGAGCCCTAGAGTTCAGTGGACGAGCGGCTCCGGCCGACCCTCAGGCCAACAGCGGACCGGCCGACCCTCAGGCCCACAACCGATTGACGACGTCCAGCCAGAGCTGAGTGGTGAGCTTCAGCGAGTGCACGTCGATGCGCTCGTTGTGACCGTGGAAGCGGCGGAAGAACTCGCCGAAGTCGATGTCTGAGCTGAGCAGTCCGGCACCGTAGGCGGTGGCGCCCTTGTGGCGGAAGAAGCGGGCGTCGGTACCACCGGTGACGAGGCTCGGGATCACGGCCGCCTCGGGATAGGCGACGTGCATCGAGTCTCGGAGGGAGTCCCACAGCGGCCCACCCGCGGGCGAGGCCGTGGCTTGGCTCTCCTGCAGGATCTCGACCTCGATGTGGTCCATCAGGTCGCCGAGCGCCGCACGCAGGTGCGCCATGACGTCTTCGGTGGTCTCACCGGGAACGGTCCGGATGTCGACCTCGACGTCGACGACGTCGGGGATCACGTTGGTCTTCACGCCGCCGTGGATCACGTTCGGGCTGAATGACGTGTGCGAGCACGAGTGAGCGTTGGCCCGAAGCCCCCTTGGCAGCTCGGCGATGGCGTCCATCACCGCCGCCGGGTCGAGCAGTCGGCGATGGAGGTCGTCCGGCAGCCCGAGAGCCGCGATCTTGGCGGCCCAGAGCTCGTCGAGCTTGGCCGCTGGCCGGTACTCGGCGAGGCGGCGAACGACCTCGGCGGCCTTGATGAGTGCGTTGTCGGCTCCGAGCGGCGCCGAGCCGTGGCCCGGCTTGCCCTTCACCCGCAGGCGTCGCCAACCGAGCCCCTTCTCCGCGGTCGTGACGAGAAGGGTTCGGCCTGCGTCGCTGTTGTAAGCCATCCCGCCGAACTCGGTCAGTACGTAGTCGCACCGGAGATGCTCCCACTGCTCCTCGATCAAGACCTCGGCACCGTGCACGCCACCGGCTTCCTCGTCGGCGACGGCGAAGTAGATGATGTCGCCGGGATAGCGGGTCTTCGATGGTCCCTCGGCGATGGCGGCGAGGTGGCGAAAGGCGACGGCCATCGACGACGTGAGATTCAACATGTCGACCGCGCCCCGACCCCAGATCTCGGCGCTGAGGTCGTTCGGATCGCCGACGAGCTCGCCGCCGAACGGGTCGCGCTTCCAGCCATCGGGTGAGACGGGCACGACGTCGGTGTGGCCCATGAGGCACAGCCGCGGCGCGTCCGGGTCGGTTCCGGGAAGGCGGGAGATGAGCGACGTGCGACCAGGCGTCGGTTCGAAGAGCTCGTGCTCGACACCGGGAACGTCGAGCTCGTCTCGCAGCAGGCGAGCCGATCGATCTTCGTGGCCGGATTCGGGGGTGCCGTCGTTCACGCACTGGTTGCGGATCATGGCTTGGAGCAGCTCGACCGTCTCCCCCGTGAGTCGATCGATGGTCGCGGGTTCGGTCACGCCGGTGTCAGCCATGGGCCGACCCTAGCGACTCGGCGCCGGGGCAAAAAGCGAACCGGCACCGGTTTCGACCGCCGAAGCGATCGAGACCGGTGCCAGACGCAATACCAAGCGGCGCGTTCGAGAAGCGATCAGCCGCGGGCGGCGAGCGCCTCCATCAGAGCCGGCATGACCTTGTGGACATCGCCCACGATGCCGAGGTCGGCGACGCCGAAGATCGGGGCCTCCGGATCCTTGTTGATGGCGATGATGTGCTTCGAGCCCTTCATGCCGACCAAGTGCTGGGTGGCACCCGAGATGCCAGCGGCGATGTAGACGTTCGGCTTGACGACCTTGCCGGTCTGGCCGACCTGCTGGGAGTAGGGCACCCAGCCGGCGTCGACGATCGCACGGGAAGCGCCGGCGGCACCGCCCAGCTTGCTGGCGAGATCGGCCACGAGGGCGAACTTGTCGGCCTCGCCCAGACCACGACCACCGCTGACCACCAGGTCGGCTTCGTCGAGCTTGGGGCCTTCGGACTCCTCGACGAAGCGGTCGGTCACGGTTGCGCCAGCGGCGCCGCCGAGATCGGGCATGTCGAGTTCTTCGACGTCGGCCTCGCCACCATCGGACGCCTCAGCGGCGAACGACTTCGGGCGAACGAGGACGATGTAGGGGCCCTCACCGGTGAACTTGGTCTTGATGTCGGTGGCGCCACCGAAGATCGGCTCGGTGCCGACCAGGGTGTCGTCGTCGACCTCGACGTCGGTGCAGTTCGTGATGACGGTGCGGTCGAGCTTTACCGAGAGGCGAGCGGCGACGTCGCGGCCGTCGTAGGTGGTGGCAGCGAGGATGGCGTCGGGGCCGTCGCCGGCCTCGACGGCTGCTGCGATGGCGGCGGCGACGGGAACGCCGACGAGCGCACCATCGAGGTCGCCGGTCTCATAGACCGTCTCGGCGCCGTACTCGCCGAGGGTGGCAGCGATGTCGTCGGCGTCGTCGCCGGCGTACACGCAGGCGACGGTGTCGGCCAGGTCACGGGCCTTGGTGAGCAGTTCGAGGGTGTTCGAGGACACCTCGCCGTCGGCGGCCTCGGCGTAGACCCAAATCGTGTCGAGAGTCATGATCAGATCACCTTCAGATTGTCGAGGAACTCAATGATCTTGAGGTGGGCTTCGCCATCGTCCTCGATGACTTCGCCAGCCTCGCGCTGGGGGGCGTCGGTGACATCGACGATCTCCTGCCCCGATCCGTCCCAGCCGACCTGATCGGCACCGAAGCCGAGATCGGCGGCGGTCTTTTCATCGACCGGCTTGGACTTGGCCGCCATGATTCCCTTGAAGGAGGGATAGCGGGGCTCGACGACGCCAGCGGTGACGCTGATCACGGCGGGCAGCGAGCACTCGACCGAGTCGTAGCCCGCATCGGTCTGACGCTTGACGTTGATCGACGAACCGTCGACCTCGATCTCCTTGGTCGCGGTGACCGAGGGGAGATCGAGCACGGCAGCGATCTGCTCGGGCACGGTGCCGGTGTAGCCATCGGAGCTCTCCGAGCCGGCGATGACGAGATCGGGCGACTGCTCCTTGATGGCCGCAGCCAGGATCTTCGCCGTGGTGAGGGCGTCGGAGCCGATGAGCTCCGGATCGCTCACGAGCGTGGCCGACGCAGCGCCCATGGCGAGAGCGGTGGCGAGGCCCGAACGCTCGTTGTTCGGAGCCATCGAGACCAGGGTCACCTCCCCTTCACCGGCAGCGTCGACGAGCTGGAGAGCCATTTCGACGCCGTAGCTGTCGGACTCGTCGAGGATGAGTTTGACGTCCCGCTTGAGGGTCCGGGTCTCGGGGTCAAGTGCCCCGGGGTCAGCCGGATCGGGGATCTGTTTTACGCAGACAACGACCTTCATGGCGGAGAAGGGTAGAGCCTCACTTGACCGGGCGGTCAATCCCAGCACGATTTCCCATTCGTTCGCCCGGGAGACCGGCCCGTGCAACGCCAACAATCTATGCTCGGCGGCCGTGCCAAGCCGTCTCAAGCTCACGATGATCGTCAACCCAATGGCCTCATCGGTGACCCGCCGAGGCCTGGTCGTCGCCCAGAAGAAGTTGGGCGACCGCCACGAATTGACCGTGCACGAGACCACGAGACAACACCACGCCACCCGGCTCGCGCACCGAGCGATGCGCGAGGGAGCCGACGTCGTCCTCACGGTCGGCGGAGACGGCACGGTCAACGAAGCCGTCAACGGATTGATGGGCACCGATTGCGGCCTGGCCCCGCTGCCCGGCGGCTCGACCAACGTGTTCGCTCGAGCGATCGGTTACCCGAACGACCTCGAGCTCGCCACCGACGCGGTCCTCGCAACGCTCGAGGCCTATCAGCCGGGCGAGTCGGGCCCCGCCGACCGGCCCGCCGGATTCGTCAAGGGCAGCCTCGGGATGGCGAACGACCGCGCCTTCGTCTTCCACGTCGGCGCAGGCTTCGATGCCGCGGTGGTCCATCGAGTCGAAGCGCGCAGCCCGCTCAAGCGTCTCGCCGGCCACCCGTGGTTCATCGCCAGCGCCATCCGGACCTGGGGCTCACCCGAGCGCCGAGCGCTCTCGCTTCGCATGGAGGCCGACGACGGACGTGAAGCCGGTCCGCTCCAGATGGCCGTCGCCATGAATGTGAATCCCTACACCTTCCTCGGCAACAAGCCGCTCGACCTCGCACCGGAAGTCGATCTGACGACCGCCCTGTCGGTCGTCGCTCTCGATTCGGTCGCACTCACCGACATCGGTCCGGCGATGAAGGCGGCGCTGAGTTCACCGACGGGAATCGCCAACTCGGGCGGCCAGCACCACTGGGTCGACGTCGAGGGCATCACGATCCGCTCAGACCAGCCGTTCCCCTACCAACTCGATGGCGAACCCGTCGACCCGGTCACCGAACTGCGACTGACCCATCGCGCCGCCGCCGTCACATTCCTTCTACCGGCCGTTCGCTCCGCTCACTAACCGAGATTTTTCGCTT